>JBPCVD010000623.1:0-18352 GCA_051010815.1 Rubripirellula sp. | reverse complement strand
GTCCAAGCGGGCCGCTTCGCGGTGAAACGCTAGATCCGCTCGATCAGCAGATGCGTCCGTTGTTGTCTGGGGGTGTTCCCTACATCGTGGTCGACCTGTCTGAAACGCCTCTCATCGACGGCGCTGGACTCGAATGGCTCCTCGAATTAGACGAAACCTGCTGTCGAAGAGGCGGATGCCTGCGAATAGCGAATGCAGGGGAACTTTGCGGCGACATTCTGCGGATCACGACCGTGGGCGCGACGGTGCAACAGTTCGACGACCTTACCGCTGCCTTAGGTAGCTTCGCTTAGCGGGAAACCTCGATGCTTACCACAACAATCGACGTCGACAACCGCCTGGCACCTCGACCAGTGACTCCGCGAGCGGTCGACGTTCAGTCACAACAGCAGATTCCATTGGGTCAGCGACTTATCGAAGCTGGCCTGATCCGACAGGATCAGCTCGACACTGCGTTGAGCCATCAAGCCGCGGAGTCTCAGCGTGCGGCCCAGAACGAAGACGGGGACAAGACGCCGCCCACGAAAAAGCTCGGTGAGATTGTCGCCGAACTTGGACTGGTGGATGAGGGTGACCTGCTGCCATTGCTCGGTGAACAACTTGGTGTGGAAGGCGTCCGACTCCGCGAGGGCCTAATCGACCCGATCGCCGTGCGTTCGATCCCGCGTGAACATGCCGAACAGTTGCTCGCCTTGCCGCTGATGCGAGTTCGAGACGAACTCACTGTCGCGATGGCGGACCCTCACGACCTCGCCGCAATCGACACGCTGGCGCGACTCAGCGGCTGTCGCATTCGCCCGGTATTCACGCTCGCAGTTGGCATCAATCGTCTTCTGCCTCGATGCTACGAGGAAGATTTTTCGGTCGACTCCGTCACGGCTGACATGGATGTCGAAGAGCTGGAATTGGAAACGGAAACGATCGACCTCGATCTCTCCGGTACCCAGCAACTTGCCGAGGGAAGTCCAGTCATCAACCTTGTGAACTACGCGATCGTTCAAGCGGTCACGCAGGGCGCGAGCGATATTCACATTGAACCAGGGCACAAAAGCACATCCGTTCGCTTTCGAATCGACGGAGCCCTACGAGAGGTCATGAAACCTCGAAAGGACCTGCATGCTGCGATCGTGTCACGTGTGAAGGTGATGTCGAAACTTGATATCGCCGAACATCGACAACCCCAGGACGGCCGCTTGCACGTTCGCATGAATCGCCATGAGGTTGATTTGCGGGTTAGCACTCTGCCGACGGTGCTTGGCGAGAAAGTCGTCATGCGTGTTCTTGATCGCAAGAGTGTGACCTTTGATCTCAACCAATTGGGAATGCCCAATGACTCTCTTCAAGTCACGCATCGAATGCTGAGTCGGCCCCACGGACTAGTCCTTGTCACTGGCCCCACGGGTAGCGGCAAGACGACCACGTTGTACTCCGCGATCGAGCTGATCAAAGGCATCGAACGAAACATCGTGACCGTCGAAGATCCGGTCGAGTACCAGCTTGAGCTGATCAACCAGGTTCAGGTGCACCCAGAAACTGGAATGAGCTTCGCCAAAGCACTCCGTAGCATTCTGCGTCAGGACCCAGATGTCATCATGGTTGGAGAAATCCGAGATCGCGAGACCGCAGAAACGGCGATTCAGGCTGCGTTGACTGGTCACCTGGTCCTTAGCACGCTTCACACCAATGACAGCACCTCGGCCATCACTCGTCTGGTCGATATGGGCGTCGAGAGATTCAAAATTGCCGCCGCTCTCGTCGGCGTCGTCGCCCAACGACTGACCCGCAACCTATGTCCCGAGTGCCGTGAGCCGTTCTATCCTTCGGCTCGCATGCTCGAGGAGATGCACTTTACTGGTGAAACACGACAGGGCTTTGCCCGAAGTCGAGGGTGTGCGAACTGTTTCGAAACTGGATACCGAGGACGAACGGGCATTTACGAACTGCTTGAGTGCGATGCTAACCTTCGCGCCCTGATCAACGACGGTGCTTCCGCAGACGAACTTCGATCGGCACACATTGGCCCAACCCTTCTTTCCGAGGGCCTACGCCTGGCCGCTTCCGGATTGACGAGCCTGGAGGAGGCAGGTCGAGTCGCATTTACCGAGTGATTCCTTTTCCACCGCGATTCCTCAACTCACCATCATGCTTCCCGCTTACGCCCCCCTGCAAAACACCGATGCCCAAGTCCCCACACTCACGCCAGTGAGTGTGGCGTCCGAGGGCGCGATAGAGTCCAGCGTGAGTACCCACGATCCGCTGCCGACGCCTGCGAAGACATCGAAGTGGTCGTTGCGAGGCGTACGTCATGGCCGAGTCCTGCTGACGCTGAATCAGCTCGCCGTCATGAGCCAAAATGGGATTGAGCTTGCAGACGCCATCGAAACGGTTTCGCGGAACTGCCAGGACGAACGTCTCGCTGAAACGCTGAATGCGATTCACGGCGCACTTTCGGGAGGCCAATCCCTGTCCCACGCCGTTGCGATTCATGGCAAACACTTTCCAGCCACGTTAGCCCCGATGCTCGCTGCGGCGGAAGCTTCTGGGGACGTACCCGAAACCTTGGGAAGAATCTGCCATCGCATGCGAGGAGAACTTCAAATGCGGGGCACGATCGTCGGAGCGATGATCTATCCGGTGATTCTTGTCGGTGCATCGACCGTCGTGATGGGCGCATTGGTTCTCGGGGTTCTGCCTCAATTCGCGAAGGTTTTCGCATCGATGGGCAAGCCCGTCCCCATCTACACCCAGACGCTGCTCTCAATTGGCGAATTCGCTCAAGCTCATTGGCTTGGAATCTTGATCGCTGCATTGTCGATGTCAACCTTGCTATTCATGATGCGCGGTCATCGTTGGATCCAAGGACCGATCCACCGCTTTCTCATGTTCGGCCCGCTGATTCGCGACGCGTATCGCCCTCTTCAAGCTGGCAGAGTACTTCGCACCATTGCTGCGATGGTCCAAGGTGGGGTTCCGCTAATGCAGGCGGTACAACTCGCGAAACAGACCACGCGTGATGTTTACTGGCAGCAATTGCTGGATCGCATTGAGCGGGACCTGATCGACGGCCTTCCCGCCAGCAACGCAATGATGAAAGTAACCTTCATCCCACCGGAAACGGCGCAGTTGATGGTCACTGCGGAGCGGAGCGGCAAAATTGCGGAGGTCCTCGAGGATGTCGGCGCCTTCTATGAAGAAGAGGCCGAACGCAGAATCAAACGCCTCGTGGTCGCGTTAGAACCGGCGATCATTGTCATCATGGGTGTACTTGTCGCTGGCATTGTCATGTCGGTCATGCTTCCGCTTCTGGACGTCTCCACGATCGGCTGACCTGGCGATGCAGCCCCGTCGTTCAAGATAGAGCGAAGCAAGTACTCGACTGCTCGAGACCGTTAATTCCCTCTCCCCAACCCCAGAGGGATTGGGTGATGACGACTGTAGCGAAAGTAGCGTGTCAGAATCGTCGGTGGGCAACGAACGATTCGCGTTATCGATCATGCAATTTGCAACGTGTCGGAGGGTGACGTAAATCTCCGTGACCGCGTTCTCTTCAAATTGCTAGACGGCCAAAATGCTTTCCGTTTCCTCCCAGCCACAGCAAACGCTCAAGCCCACCTGGGCCTGTCGCCTCGTGGGTGGTCGAGTGAGTCACATTGGGATCGACATTGGGATCGATCGTGTGAAAGTCGCAACTCTAGGGTCTCCGCGTGGGCGATCGGAACCGGGCCTTCAGTGGGTTGCTCAATCCGAATTCCCCTTGCCAGTCGATCCACAGAAACCTTCGCCAGAAAATTGGCTCGAACTGGTCGTCGAACAGTTGCAAAAACGGCTGCCTCGCTGCGTGTTCGGCAACCAGAACTTTGCCTGGATATCGATTCCGCTGCCTTGGATTCACTACCAAACCACTACCCGCGCAGACCTGGAATCGAGTCGATCTCAATGTGATGCAATGTTCGAAGCGTCACTGTTTCAAAGCAGATCACATATCGTCCATTGGCCGATCGCGAGTGACACCGATTCCCTGGTCGTCGCTGCGACCGCGCATGACGCGTCACTCCGCGTCGCTGAAGCAATCGGAAAAATTGGCTACGACGTGCAAGGAGTCGTTCCTCATGGCGTTGCCTTGATAAATGCGGCTTCCACACTGACGTCACTCACCCCAACCGCAGTTCTTTTGCTGGAACAGACCGGCGGGCTCATAACACTCCGCAATCACAACTCGATAGGGCTTTGCCGAAGTTTGCCAGCGCTGCGTCATTCCGAAGATGGATTTCCCACACGAGATGTCCTGGATCCTTGGCTCCGTGAGGTGTCAAGCGAAGTGAACGCAACCATTCGATATGCCGCACGGCAAGGAGATCAGATCGACACGGATTCGCCCATTCTTCTCTGCGGCGAGGTCGCTCATCGGAAGGGGATCGACAACGACCTCGCAACCTTGATCGGCCGCCCAGTTGCGACCTGGAGGTACGCCGGCCGAAATCGGCCCGCCAACCAGACGTCCATCTTTGACCCGAATGCATCGGACTCAAGCATGGCGGTGTCTCTCTCACTCGCCTGCTCTGGCCTCTGCGAACTGGGAGCGAACCGATGAAACGGCGAGACCAAGACCGCGAGCTCGACTCATTTAATCTTCTGCCCGCGACGTATCAATATCAAACACGAGTTCGCCAGCTAATCCGCAGTTGGATGGGCGTCCTATGCATTTTGCTTGCTGCGTTGGGGGGAGTGACGATCGCGACGCTCATCGAACGCCATCGGCTCAAACTGACCCGACAAGAAATCGCGACCACCGCTGCACCTCTTCTAAAGTTGCGACGCGAAGTTTCACTCATCCAAGAAGACTGCGATCGAAGATCACGTTGGTGCGAGTTGAGCGAGTCCTCACGCCCGACCGACGATCTACTGCAGACGCTGGCAACCATCGCTGAAACATCCGAGACCTCTTCGGACACGCTACTCGTCGATGCAGTTCGAATTCGCATGCCGGTCGAAGTACTTAGCGAGCAGCCACCACGTCAGGCTGAAATCGTCATTGAAGCTCGTGCCGATTCTGACGCCACGGATTCATGGCTACATCGCCTAAAGCAATCCCAGCGAGTGGAAGCACCATCGATCGAGAAGCAAGAACAGGCGCGGCAATCACTCAGCGGTGAAAACTTTACCAAGTCGCCGAAGCAGGCCTTTCAACTGCTCGCCGTCCCTCACGCTTCGCAGGTATCGCCGT
Organism: Rubripirellula sp.; assembly: GCA_051010815.1. Taxonomy (GTDB): domain Bacteria; phylum Planctomycetota; class Planctomycetia; order Pirellulales; family Pirellulaceae; genus Rubripirellula. Next base: position 13,128 of record JBPCVD010000623.1, on the reverse strand, counting down.
GACTTTTGATCACATCGACGAGCAGATCGCCGTCGCCTCTCCGACGGTCGCGAGGTGTCACCTGATGGGTGGCTTGCTATCTGTCGCAGTCATTCTTTGCACCACCTGGGTCTGGTCCCTCAGTCAAAGCGCGACTGCGACGATTCAGGTCGGCGAAGAACTTGTGAACCACCAAGAAGCGGAAGCGTTGATCAACAATGCAGATCAGTGGAGATCGATTCATGACTCCAGCCTGAAGCAATCACAAGAACTCGACACTCGATGCTTAAAGTTGTCCAATTGGCTACCCGAATCAATCGATTGGGATTCGACTCGGGCATCTCTGCGAGAGATCATCGACAGCGCAGGTGTCGAACTACTTGAATTGAATCGCGGCGCGGAATCTGTTGGCACGCGAGTTGGAGTAGTTCAGGCTACCTGTAAGATCGAAGGCACCTATAGCGGCATCTGCCGTGTCTTGGATGGGATTGCGAACCGTGACCAACCCATCGCGTGCAGCGAGATCAATCTGCACCGCTTACCGGATGCCGTGGAACACGAAGACGTTCTCTGCCGCGCGACTATGGTTCTACGAATTCCGTTTGCAGCCAAGGGTTCGGCTGCACACCAAGCCTTGCTGTCGAGCAACACCTACACGAAGTGACATAATGACGCTGCCTACCCAATCATCGGAGCGATCCGGCACCGGAAAATTGCGACAGAAACAGGTACTAGTCGTTGTGCTGGCGATTGGCCTCGGCATCGCATTGCTGACGCAGCCCGAAAGTGAACCTGAGTTCGCGGAAGCATCGCCAATCCCACCGGCAACACCCATCTCGCCCCCTCCCTCCACAATCGAACCCCAAAAGAACGTCGCCTCGAATCTCGTTTTCGAACCTTCGCTTTCGGAACCGTTGCCAAGGATTGAATTGTCGGACATCACGTCAATCGAACTTTTTCAACCGGACGCTCCGCGTGAGGAAATTGCCAGATCGATTCCCGTACTCGCTGTCTACGGATCCTCCGCGAATCGAGCAGCATTGGTCGGGGAAAAGACGTTCGTCCGCACGGGCCAGTCGCTACCAAGAATTGGTCAAGTGATTGAACTAGGTGCCGATGGCATCCGGATAAAACCATAAATTGATGGACTCCCGCGAGCGCCACGTGCGGGTAGAGTGTAAGCCCCGATTGCCGTCGACCAAATCGCCGCTCGCCATATCGGTCGTGACTCGCAGCTACCCTCTCTCGAGCTTTCCATGGATCTGTTGTCCACAATTGGACAATGCGACAATGGTTATGCCTGTGTCTATCAAAACAATCTCTCTTGGTCGTCACCAACAAATCCGCTGCCGTCGGAGGCACATCCCCGAATCGTTTTTGAAACCCGGTTCGGTGACGGTGGCACGCCGGAACAGCGTAAGGAAGCGTGAAAGAAACGCGCCACTACTCTTGGAGCTCGGTGCGGATCCAACGCTAACCAATGAAGATGACTGCACACCTTTGATGGCCGCCGCCGGTATCGGTGTCACCGCCGTCGGTGAAGAAGCGGGAACTGAGACCGAGGTACGCGAGACCATCTCGTGGCTCGTGAGTCTTGGTGCAGATGTCAATGCAGTGGACGAGAACGTAGAAACGGCAATGCATGGTGCCGCCTATCGCAACTTCCCGGAGACGGTCAATCAATTTGCGGAACTCGGAGCTGATCCAGGAATTTGGAACCACAAAACAAGTACGGCTGGACGCCACGCATGATCGCATCAGGCAAACGCCCAGGAAGCTTCAAACCCTCCCCCGAAACAATCGAAGCGTTGGAAAATGCCCTTGCGAAAACGTCGGGCAAGTGACCTTTCCACCGATCGGCGGGAGTGACTCCCACCAGAGGTCTCACGTACCTCTTCGCGCTCGCGCATCTGAATTCTGAACGGGGCACAAACAATTCCCAGGCTCTCCCAACACGAGCCTGTTTGGCGGGCACAAGGGAACCGATCGATGTAGACTGGGTTCTCCCACCCCAGCACAGTCGAACAGGAGCCCTTCGCTCGTGCCCCGATTCCTTCCTTTGAGCGCTTTTATCGCGGCGCACTTTCTCGCGGTGACCACAAGCTTCGGTGGCCCCCCTGATGCACTGCCGGGCGGAGACTCGAAGGCAGAGCAGATCGAATTCTTCGAAGCCCGGATTCGGCCGGTGCTGGTCGAACACTGTTATCGCTGCCACAACGCCGCCGACGAACAGCAAGGGGACCTAGCGGTTGACGATCGCGAGGGCATGCTGCGTGGCGGAACCACTGGACCCATCGTCGTCCCGGGTGATCCTGCCGCGAGTCGCCTGATCGCGATTCTTAAGCATGAGGTCGAGGGACTAGAGATGCCGGAGGACGGCCCCAAATTGGACGCGAGAGTCATCGAGGACTTCGAGAGCTGGATCAAGTCCGGTGCGGTCGACCCTCGCGACGCCCCGCCATCGGCGTCTGAATTGGCGGAAACAACCTCATGGCCAAAGATTCGGCAGAGACGCATGCAGTGGTGGAGCTGGCAACCGATCCAGAAAGTCTCCCCTCCGCCCGGCGAGGGTGAGGCGATCGACCGATTCATACTCTCCCGACTGACTGAAAGCGGCCTCACACCCTCGCCACCAGCGGACCAAGAGACGCTGATCCGACGCCTTTACCTGACCCTCATTGGCCTACCTCCGACAACCGGCGAACGCGAGCGATGGTTGCGACAATTCAATGAAACGAAGGACCAACGCGAAGCGATCGACGACTTAATCCAACACTTGCTCGATAGCGAGCACTTTGGAGAACGCTGGGCTCGGCATTGGATGGACTGGATTCGGTACGCGGAGTCGCACGGAAGCGAGGGTGACCCCGCCATCGACAACGCATGGACTTATCGAGACTACTTGATTCGCGCGTTCAACAACGACATTCCCTACGACACACTTGTTCGGGAACACATCGCCGGTGATTTGCTACAAGAACCTCGGATCAATGAGTCGTTGGGCATCAACGAATCGATGATCGGGCCGGCACATTGGCGGATGGTATTCCACGGTTTCGCCCCCACCGACGCGTTGGACGAAAAGGTTCGATTTATCGATGACCAGATCGACGTCTTTTCGAAAGCATTCTTAGGTCTAACGGTGTCTTGTGCACGGTGCCACGACCACAAATTCGACGCGATCAGTCAAAAGGATTACTACGCGTTGTTTGGAATTCTCGGATCCTGTCGTCCTGGACGCCGCGTAATCGACCTTCCCGCCATTCAAAACCACAACGCCGAAACGATGCGGCTTCTGAAACCGAAGATACGTCAGGCTCTCGTCGACGACTGGTTGGAGACAGAACCCGAGATACGCAATCGAATCCGTCAAATCGGCGGCGAAGACTCCTCACAGAAGGGCGAGCTTTCAAAATCGATCCGCCAACTCTGTTCCGGAACGAATGCCGAACAGATGAAAGAAGTTTGGAATCAGTGGAACCTTCAACGCGACGCGCGAGCTGCATCACCCCCTGGTGGCGCTGTGCATCAGCGTTGGAACTTCGAACCCGGTGAAGGAGACGACGGTTGGTATCGAGAAGAACTTGGACTTCAATCAGGATCCAGTCCTCCTGGCGATTTTGCGGTCTCATTGGAGGGCGAACGTGCGATCACCTCGGTCTATCCTGCGGGAACTTACTCCCATCTGCTAACGCCCAAGCACGCGGCTCGTTTGACGTCCCCCGACTTTCGCATTGCAGAGAATCAAGCAATCTGGGTCCACGCGATCGGCGACCGCGACGCCACTTCACGCTACGCCATTCAGGACTACCCGCGAAATGGAACCGTCTACCCAGTAAAGCCACTGAAGCCCGAGTGGACTTGGCACCGGTTCGACGTTGGCTACTGGGCAGGTGACTCCGCCCACATCGAACTCGTCGCTGGCAAAGACGCGCCTTTGTTGACGAAGAACGCGGACAGATCTTGGTTCGGGATTCGCGAAGTTCGAATCACCGATCGCAGCAGTTCAGCACCGCCTCCCGACAGTCGCTACCTCGACGCTCTTCTTGAATGTTCAGAAGGGCCTCCCACCTCGACTCAGGATTCACAAAATCTCATTTGGCGTGCGATTGCACGGGCCTTGCAATCGTGGATCGACGACTCTTGCAGCGACGCGGAAGCGGATCTCATCGAACAGGCGTTGCGTGAGGGTTTGCTGAGGAACACGGTATCGGAGTTGCCTCGCGTCGCACCGTTGATCACTGAGTACCGGACGCTTGAACAGTCCATCGTGACACCCACGCGTGTCCCCGGACTCGATGAAACGGTCGGTCGAGTTCAACCGCTTTACGTTCGGGGAAACCACAAGCAACCAGACGAGACCGTACCGCGGCGATTCCTCGAAGCGATTGACGAAACGCCGTACGGCTCAGCACAGAGCGGGCGTCTTCAACTCGCTGACGATCTGTTGCGAAAAGACAATCCGTTGACGCGACGCGTGATCGTGAATCGAGTCTGGCATCACCTATTTGGAAGAGGCATCGTCGAAACTCCCGATAACCTTGGCCGACTCGGCCGCACGCCCACGCATCCTGAGTTACTTGATTGGTTGGCCCTTCAGCTGGAACATGACGGATGGTCGCTCAAAACTCTGATACGCAGGATTGTACGCACAAAGACTTGGCAACAAAGCTCGATGCCGTCGGCAGCCGCATCCGAGATAGACCCCGACAACGGACTTCTTTCTCATGCAAACGTTCGCCGAAATGATGCGGAAGCGATCCGAGACTCACTTCTCGTAGCCAGCGGCACATTGGACCGCAAGCAATTCGGTCCCCCCGTCAACGGTGCCAGCCGCCGACGCAGCGTCTACGTCGGTGTGATTCGAAATCGGCTCGATCCTTTCCTGCGAGTCTTCGACTTCCCGGAACCATCCAGCACGACGGGTCGACGGGACGTGACAAATGTGCCAGCTCAATCGCTAACGATGATGAATGACGTTCGCGTCCTAGACCATGCCTCGAAACTTGCCGAGCAGATCCTTCAAGCGAAACAATCATCAAGCGACGAAGAAAGAATCGCACGACTCTTCCTGTCACTGTTCTCTCGCGACCCGACGCCGTCAGAGACCGAATTCGCTAAGGGATTCCTAACGCAGAATCAAATCGAAGTTGACGCGACCATGGCCAGGGTGGCGGACCTTCGACGAAAGATCGAAAGCTTGGAAAAGAATCGAGACGAGATTCTTGAACCTGCGCGTGAATCGCTGCTCGCAGCGCGACCAAACCAAGACACCACCGAATCTTTACGTCCTTTCGCGAGCTGGTCCTTCGAAAGCGACTTAAAAGATGCTGTGGGCGATTTGCACGGCATTAAGAATGGCGGCGCTTCGGTTCAAGATGGCGCCCTGGTTCTAAAAAAGGGCGGCTTCGTGACGACACCTCCCATTCCACGCACGATCCAGGAAAAGACGCTGGAAGCTTGGGTGTCGGTTGCAGACCTCGGCCAACGTGGCGGCGGTGTAGTCACGATCCAATCCCCCAATGGATCAACGTTCGATTCAATCGTCTTTGGTGAACGGGACCCACAGCAATGGCTGGCTGGCAGCAACAATTTCCAACGGACGGAACCGTTTGGCGGAGCAGCCGAGGATTCCTCACCTGATCGATTCGTACACATCGCGATCGTTTACGATTCCGATGGCCGCATCACAGGGTATCGCGACGGGAAACGGTATGGAGAATCCTATCGTCGCGATTCCGCCGTCCCCTATCGCGCCGGCGAAGCGATCATCAGCTTTGGCGTTCGACATCTTCCTGCAGGAGGAAACCGTCTCTTCACCGGACGTATCGACCGAGCCAACCTGTACGATCGCGCATTGTCGGCGGAGGAAGTCGCAGCCAGCTTCAGCCGACACGGAGCTTGGATTTCCGATGACGAGGTCATCAACTCACTGTCGCAATCAAAGAGAGCGAAACTGAGGAAGCTTTCATCGGATGCTGACCAATTGACGGAGCGTTTGAATCAGATGGGTCCCATCCCAGATCGTTATGGGGACCAAGAAGCTTGGACGGATTTGACTCGAACGCTGCTGACACTTAAGGAGTTCATTTATGTTCGCTAGTCATAAACCAATGCGAACCGCGAGACGGCAGTGGCTGCAGCAATCTTCGACAGGATTTGGCGCAGTCGCTCTGGCGAGCATGTTGTCAAAGCAAGTCAGCGGCGTCCCCTTTCCGACACACCATGCCGCCAAAGCAAAGCATGTCATCTTCTGCTACATGTCGGGTGGCGTCTCCCAGGTGGACTCATTCGACCCTAAACCCAAGTTGAAAGAACTGCACGGAAAGACCATGCCCGTCGCAGTCGAACGCACTCAGTTCAACAACAACGGCAACATCATGGCCAGCCCGTTCGCCTTCAAGCAGTGGGGAGAAAGTGGCTTGCCGATCAGTGACATGTTCCCGAACCTTGGTTCGGTGGCCGATGAACTGACAGTCATTCGCTCCATGACTTCGCCTGTCAACGAGCATGCCCAAGGCAATTTCTTCATGCACAGTGGGTTCCCATTTATGGGACATCCAACCGCCGGCGCCTGGTGTAGTTACGGACTGGGCAGCGTCAACGAGGACCTACCCGCATACGTTGTTCTTCAGAGCGGGAATGCAGTTCCCCCACACGGCGGCGTCGCTCTCTTCAGCAACGGTTTTCTACCGGCTCAACATCAGGGCTCGATCCTCAAAGCCGACCAAAAGGAAGCCATCGCGAACATTCGTGGAGGCGACTCGCTCGCAGCGCAACAACGTCGACTCGAACTGGCGCGGCTGCTGGACGGGCAATTCCTGGAGGCTTCCTCCGGTGACAATCAGGTCGAAGCAGCGATCGCCAATTTCGAAACAGCTTTCCGGATGCAAACGGCCGTCCCTGAATTGTGCGATGTCTCCTCCGAGACGGACGAAACCAAACGGCTGTACGGGCTCGACTCGAAAGACTCTGCCATGGCCGCCTATGGTCATCAATGCTTACTCGCACGCCGACTGGTCCAGAGAGGTGTTCGTTTTGTCGAACTCAGTTGTCTGACTCGCGGCATCGGCGCCGGCGGTGCCGCCAATCCGTGGGACCAACACAGTCAGCTCGAAAAAGGCCACCGTGCGATGGCATCACAGGTCGACCAACCAATCGCGGCGCTGATCCAGGATCTTCGCCGATCCGGACTGCTGGATGACACCCTCATCGTTTGGGCGGGTGAGTTTGGCCGCACACCATTTTCCCAGGGTAACAACGGTCGCGATCACAATCCGCTGGGCTTCAGTGTTTGGCTCTGCGGCGGCGGTGTGAAGGGCGGCCAAGCTTACGGAGCGACGGACGAACTCGGTTATCATGCGACAGAAAATACGTGCGAGGTTTACGACCTCTGGGCCACTGTTTTGCATCAACTTGGAATCAACCACGAACGATTGACTTATCGCCATGGTGGTCGCGACTATCGGCTGACCGATGTGCATGGCAACGTTCTGCACTCGATCTTGAACACGTAGACACGTCTCCTCTGCGACGTTCACTCTCACCTATCGCGTCCCGCCTCGTCCAACTGGATCCTACCCACCCATGCGACTTTCGATTCTTCTAATCGCGGCGTGCTACTCGCAGCTCGTGTCCGCCCAAGATCCTGACGTGTCGCGTGCGGGAAACGAAAAGGTTGCCGAAATCATGCGTACCTTTGGTGGGCGTGGCGTGATGGCCGATGATTCGGCTCCCACGCCGCCCGACCAAGCCGTCAAGACATTTCACATACGTGATGGTTTTGAGATTCAAACCGTCGCCAATGAGCCCGCCGTGACACAACCGCTGTTTGTAAGCTGGGACTCTCGCGGACGCATGTGGGTCGTTCAGTACCGGCAGTACCAATACCCAGCAGGGTTGAAAGTAATTCGCTTCGACCAACATTTACGGGCCGTCTTCGACAAAGTCCCTGATCCTCCACCGCACGGAACGCCAGGCGTCGATCGTGTCACCGTTCATGAGGACACCGATGGAGACGGCATTTACGACAAACACAAAGATGTCATCAGTGATTTGAACATCGCCACTTCCGTTCAGGTCGGCGACGGTGCCATCTGGGTGCTCAACCCGCCGTACTTACTACGCTACCCGGATGCCGATCGCGATGACATTCCCGATGGGGATCCCGAAGTGCATCTGTCAGGATTTGGCTTACAAGACACACATTCGGTGGCCAACAGTTTGCTGTGGGGGCCAGATGGTTGGCTCTACGGCTGCAACGGAAGCACGACCGTCGGAGACGTGAGCTCAGCCGTGACGAAAGGCGTGCGGTTCCAAGGTCAATGCGTGTGGCGTTATCACCCGACGAGTCGTGAGTTCGAAATATACGCCGAAGGTGGTGGCAACACGTTTAGCTTGGACATTGATTCGAAAGGCCGTGTCTTCACCGGTACCAATGGCGGCAACACACGCGGATGGTATTTTCCTCAAGGAAGCTATTCCGCCAAGAACTGGGGCAAACACGGACCGCTGACCAACCCGTACGCTTTTGGGTTCTTCCCTCCGATGAAATTTGAAGGGGACGGCCGACGCTTCCCTCAAGCGTTTTGCGTTTACGAGGGGGGGCTCTTCCCGAAAGAATTTGATGGATCCATCATCGCGCCCAATGCGCTGCATAACCTGGTTTGGCACAGTGAAAGAATCCCTGACGGTTCGACCTATCGCACCGTCGACCAACCGAATCTTGTCGAAACCTCCGATCGCTGGTTCCGACCCGTCTACTCAGGCGTGGGACCCGACGGCGCAGTTTACATCGCTGATTGGTACGACAGTCGATTGAGCCACGTGAGCCCAGTTGACGATTGGCACAAGACAAGCGGTCGCATCTATCGCGTTGTTCCCAGCGGCCAACGGCCTGTCTACCACGAGGGCGACCTTCATGAACGCGATGGTGCCGCACTCATCGCCTGCTTGGCACACCCCAACAAGTGGGTCCGGCAGAGAGCATCGCTCGAGATCGGTTGGCGTCGCGACGCCTCGATGACGGAGGCTCTCGCCGAACTTGTTGATGCAGGTTCGCTTGAGGCATTGTGGGCAATCAGTGGAATGGGAATGCTCGACGGCGAACGAGCAGAGCGATGGCTTTCGCACAATGACGCGAATATCCGTCGATGGGTGATCCGATTGTTAGGAGATCGACACGAGGGACATTCCAAATTCGAGTCACTTGCGGCAACGGACCCCGACATTCAGGTTCGAAGCCAACTCGCCTCGACAGCAAAACGAATCGATTCGGAGCTGGCGATGAAGGTCATTCACGGTTTACTGACGCGAGACTCAGACGCAACTGACCCGCACATGCCACTCATGATCTGGTGGGCGTTGGAGTCGCATGTCGATGAGTGGGACCAAGTCCAATCATTGTTGCGTCAGGAAGACATTTGGCAGCGTCCTCTTTTCCGAGACGCTGTTGCGAGTCGCTTGATGCAACGTTATGCGGCCGAAGGTGGACAGGAATCGCTCGCTCATTGTGCAAACTTGCTTGAGTGGGCACCGGACGAATCGTGTCGTGATCTGCTGATGGTTGGGATGAACCGTGCCTTTCAAGGGCAATCAATCCCGCCGTTGCCAAGTGCGTTGTCGGCTGCCTTGGAGGCCTATCAAGAGAGGCTTGGCGATTCGGGCTTGGTGCTCGGACTGCGACAAGGAAAGACTGAGTCGGTTAAACAGGCGATCTCCGCGCTCAAGAATCGCTCGACTGATCTCGGTGTGCAGATCGAAATCGCAAAAACGTTTGGCGAAGTTCGTTTTCCGCAGTCAACTTCGACACTATTGCGGCTAGCGACCGGACAGGGAACGGACGAACCTTCATTGCAACGTGTCGCAATGAAATCGCTATCGCAGTACGACGATGCATCGATCCCAAAGACACTGGTAGGCGCATTTGGGAGCAGGATTTCGGGCGAACATGACTTGAGATCCACCGCTTGTCGCACGCTTGCGAGCCGCCCTGAATGGGCCAAAGTCCTCTTGGCGGAGCTAAATGCCTGGCGATTGCGGCGTGATCAAATCCCTCCGGATGTCGTGCAACAACTCCGCGCCTACGAGGATTCCGAAATCGCCTCACAGGTGGAGCAAGCGTTTGGAAAGCCGCTCGACTCGGCTCCCGAAAAACAGGCCGAAATGAACCGGTTGCGAGAGGTTCTTACGGTCGGTAGTGGGGAACACTCGCGCGGCAAAGACTTGTATACGAAACGCTGTGGCACGTGCCACCAACTCTTCGGCGAAGGAAAAAAAGTCGGCCCACCCTTGGACGGTTACGAACGCGGCAACCTGACGTTCTGGTTGAACGCCATCGTTGCACCGAGCCTTGAAATTCGCGAGGGTTTTCAGTCCTACTTGATCCTGACGATCGATGGTCGCGTGCTGAATGGTATGATCTCCGCACAAGATCCCAAAACCGTTACGCTTCGAAATGCAGACAACCAGTTAACCGTCATCAGCCGCGACGACATCGAGTCGCTCAAGGCTCTTCACACGTCATTAATGCCCACCGATGTGCTGAAAGAAATGACGGACGACGAATTGCGTGACCTCTTCGCCTATCTTTCGCTAGGAGTGAAACAATGACATATACGAATGCTCCAAATCGTCGACGATTCCTCGCAGGCTCGGCTGCGTTAGTCGCGTGCCCGATGGTCGCTAGAATGTGCCCCGCACAGGACGAAACGGAGAACTCGACTGCGAAGCGCAATTCGATCTGTGTTTTCACAAAGCCCTTCAACTCAATCTCGTTCGACGAACTTGCGGACGTGATTGCGGAACTCGGATTCGATGGAATCGAGGCCCCCGTGCGAAAAGGCGGACACGTCGAACCGACCGAAGTCGAAGACAAGCTGCCGGAACTGGTCGAGGCGTTGAAGAAACGAAACCTCGAAATCACGGTACTCGCTTCCGACGTCAATGACCCCGATGACCCACTCACGAAAAGAGTACTGCGCACGGCTGCAACGCTGGGAATCAAGCGGTACCGAATGAAGTACTACAAATACGATCTTCAGCAAAGCGTTCTGGATCAATTGAACGACTGGAGACCACGGCTGCAACAACTTGCTGCGATGAACCACGACTTTGGTCTGACTGGCCTCTATCAAAATCATGCGGGCGTTGCCTACATGGGAGCGTCGTTATGGGACCTAAGGATTGCGTTGAAAGGCATTCCCAAATCCGACATCGCTGTGGCCTATGACATTCGACACGCGACAGCCGAAGGCGGCATGAGTTGGAGAGCCACTTACAACATGATTCGGCCATCGATTGACACCGTCTACGTCAAAGACTTTCAGTGGACGGACGACAAGAAACCAATGAATGTTCCGCTTGGACAAGGACGGGTTGAGAAAGAGTTCTTTGAGTTGCTTCGCGAGAGTAATTTCCGCGGCCCGATATCGCTGCACGAAGAATACCTTGACCACAAAGATCCGAAGCTCGTTCCAAAGCATCTTGCTGCGATCCGAGAAGACTTGCTGACACTTCGAAACTGGGTCGCTCCGCGATAACTGACCATCGACGAATCCAACCACGCAACATCAACATGATTTTCCTGCAACGCGGTGCACTACCATTATTTTTGGCCTGCATGATCTCCAGTCATGCGATTGCGCAAACACCAAAGCCTCCACAGGTATTCGTTTGGCCGGATCTGGCTCCTGGTGAAACAGAGCGTGGTACCGGCATCGCCCTTCCGCTAAGGCCAACCGACACCCCCCCGATCATTCGGATCGAAAAAATCCGCCGTCCCCCAATGGACATCTATCCCGCGACCAAGAATCCAAACGGAGCCGCGGTCCTCATTCTGCCAGGAGGAGGTTTCGGTCGTGTGGTCCCGAACCTCGAGGGCTCGGAGGCGGCAAACTGGTTAGGTGAACTCGGCGTGACCAGCTTCGTGCTGAATTATCGAACGCGACTGGAGAAAGCAGACGAACCGGCTTGGAAACGCCCTCTTCAAGACGCGCAGCGTGCAATGCGATGGATACGCGCAAATGCTGAACAGTGGGATCTCGATCCGGAGCAGATTGGCTTATTGGCGTTCTCAGCCGGCGGGCAAGTCGGCTCAATCTTGATCACCTCTGAAGAAGCCGCCTACGACTCGATCGACAGCACCGATGATCGACCCTTCCTGCCCAACTTCGCGATGTTGGTTTATCCCTGGCGAATCTATGACGACAAGGCCGATTCACTCATGCCAGAGATCCAAGTCACACCCAAGACGCCTCCGTCATTTATCGTCCACACTCACGACGACAACTCAACATCACTCGGAAGTGTTCTCTTGTACGCAGACATGAAGCGAAACAAAGTTCCCGCCGAGTTGCATGTCTACGAAAACGGGGGCCATGGTTACGGGACGCGTGATCGCCCAAACTCGAACATCGGCAGTTGGCCCGATCGAGCCACCGACTGGCTCCAACGCAAACTGCCTCAATAAAAGCATCGCGGCTTCGCGAACCGTTTCACCGCGGACTCAATTGGCTCATCAACTCGAATGGGATTGTCTTCGAGTGCGTCGAAGGCAACCACAGGGTGAGCGGGGCACGTGCAAATTTTGAGTTCGCGAGCCGCGAGTTCGCCCGGTGCACCGAAGCTACCAGGTCAATTCGCCTGTGCTCTGACCGAACGATTCCGTTTCCAGTCCCGATTGATTGAGCATCCTGACGAACAAATTGCAAAGCGGTGTGCCTTCCTCGTTCGCGACGTAGCGACCATGATCGAAACCTCCTCCCGCCAAGAAGATCGGTAGGTTTCGAGCTTGGTGCGAATTCGCATTGCCAAGGTTGCTACCGAACAGAACGGATGAGTTGTCGAGCAAATTCGCACCCGACTCGCTACGGGATTTCATTTCCGTTAACAAGTTGTTGAAGCAACCCAATATTCCAGTTTCGATCTTCTTCAACTGTTCGATCTTGGATGGGTCTTGTCCATGATGAGAGAGGTTGTGGTGATTGCCCGTCACTCCCTCTACTTTCGGCACGACATAGTGATCTTGAATCATCACACTGATGACGCGTGACGAGTCCGTCTGGACGATCAGCGGCACAAGATCCATGATCATTTGGGCTCGCCCGATCAGGTCCGCCGGATCAGGAATGTCACGTGGTTGCTCGGCGT
>JBPCVD010000622.1:0-17227 GCA_051010815.1 Rubripirellula sp. | reverse complement strand
CCGCCGCCGCCACCACCGCCGTAGCCGCCACCACCACCGCCGCCACCACCGCCACCGCGGGGTGCGCGAGGACGTGCTTCGTTAACAGTCACATTGCGGCCAGAGATTCCAGCCCCATCAAGATTTTCGATTGCTTCCTTTGCGTGCTCACCATCAGCCATTTCGACAAATGCGAAACCACGAGATCGGCCGGTTTCCCGATCCATGATGATGTTAACCGACGTCACTTCTCCAAACTGTTCGAATGCCGAACGTACATCTTCGTCGGTGGCGGTAAACGCGAGGTTACCTACATAAATATTCGTCACAAAACTAACCCTACTAACGGCCACCAGTAAGACAAATCGCCTCGTGCAGTCGCCTGCCAAATGGGATGGAAACGGTCCTACCCATTGACCACGGCAACTGTGGTGGTTCCAGATTCAAAGAAAAGGGTGACAGAGTGACGCGGGGGAGTCAATCCTCCACGTGCGGGCGGTGTAAAAGAATTGCTGGCTTTTTAGCGTCCTGAAATTTCCTGCTGAGCACAAATCGCGCGGGCTCGCCCATTCTCCGCCTTTCACACGCGATGGACTACAATTTCGGGCCTCGTTGGATGTTTCCCACCATGATCCCCTCCCCGGTGTCCTTATGAAGTATTTGCTACGCGTTCCCGCCTCTTTTGCTTGGGTACTCGCGACTTCGTTCTTTGTCCTTGCTGTCGGAGCAGACGATCCAAGCGGCGGATATGTTGCGATTTTCGACGGTGAGTCGCTCGATGGTTGGCACGGACGGCCTCACACCAGCCCGATCAAATTGGCCGAGATGTCCGAAGCCGACCGCGACAAGAAAATGTCAGAGTGGATGAAGGACACTTCTAAGCATTGGCGCGTCGAGAATGGGGAACTGATCAACGATGGGGCGGGACCCTATCTGACGACCAACAAGGACTACACCGACTATGAGTTGATGTTGGAGTACCGAACCGTTCCAAGGGCCGATAGCGGGATTTACTTGAAGGGAAATCCTCAGGTCCAGATTTGGGATTACACCGACAAGTCGAAGTACAAGCTCGGCGCAGGCTTGGGCAGCGGTGGCCTATGGAACAACAGCGCGGGCGCTCCCGGAAAAGATCCGTTCGTGTTGGCGGACAAGCCTTTCGGGGAGTGGAACCGCTTCTACGTTCGTCAGATTGGTGCGCGGACAACGGTCTATCTGAATGGCGTTTTGGTGGTCGACAACGTGATCATGGAAAACTTTTGGGATCGCGAATCTCCCTTGTTCCGCTCTGGTCCAATCCAATTGCAAACGCATGGGGGCGAAATTCGTTGGCGCAACGTTTGGGTCAAAGAGTTGACGCCCGAGGAAGCTAACGAAGCTCTGCAGTTGCACGAGGGACAAGCGTTCCAATCGTTGTTCAACGGTGACAACTTGGACGGCTGGCAAGGAAGCCCTGAAAACTACGAGGTGATCGATGGTGCGATTCGCTGCAAGAAGGGAAAGGGCGGAATGCTTTTGACGGACAAGGAGTTCGGAAACTTTATCGCTCGAGTGGAATTCCGCTTACCGCCCGGAGGCAACAACGGATTGGCGATCCGTTCCCCTGGAACTGGCGACCCGGCCTACGCTGCGATGACTGAGCTACAGGTTCTCGATTCCGAGCACCCGAAGTATTCCCGGTTGGATGAGCGTCAATATCACGGAAGTGCGTACGGAATGGCGGCCGCAAAGCGTGGCTACCTTCGCGATGCAGGCGAGTGGAATTTTCAGGAAGTCACCGTCGATGGCAGCAAGATTACCGTCGAGCTCAATGGGAATGTCATTCTGCGGACGGATCTCAGCGAAGTCAGCGACTACATGGCAAACAAACCGCATCCCGGCAAGGACGCGACTTCGGGGTTCTTTGGGTTTGCCGGTCACAACGACCCAGTTGAATTCCGGAACGTATCGATTCGAGAGCTTCCATAAGTCGAAGATTGGGAGCTGCGTGATCCATGCATTCGCCGGGTCAAACTCTACCTGAGTCGTTTTCCACGAGGAGCGAAGGCGAATGAACGGAAGTTCGGAACCCGTGCTTGTCGTGGGCGGACGCACGACCGGCTTGATGATGGCGGGTGAACTCGTCCGCCACGGTTGCAACGTTCGACTCATTGATAAATCGCCTGGGATCGACCCGCATTCCCGGGCGACCTACCTGCACGCGCGAACGCTTGAGATTCTTCATGGGTTGGGTTTGGCGGACGAGATCGTTGCCAAGGGCCAGCCCCTCAAGGGCGTCGACGTCTATGCGAATGGCAAGCTGCTGGCAAGCTCCGACGAACTTCCGGTCGACTCGCCGTTTCCTTTCGGGGCGGCATTCGCGCAGAACAAGACGGAGGAAATTCTCGCGAGGCATGTTTGCGAACTTGGTGTCAAAATCGAGCGTGATACCGAATTGCTCGACCTCGAGCAGTCTTCCGATCATGTGTTGGCGACGATTCGGAGTCCCAGCGGCGCTGAAGAGCAGATAGCCACACCTTGGGTGATCGGTTGCGACGGCGCCCACAGTACGACTCGCAAGCTACTGAAGGAGTCGTTTCCGGGTGAGGTCGACCCGATGCCCTACTTGTGTGCCGATGTGTTGGTGGATGGGCCGATTCAACCGGACGTCGCGTACCTGTGCATGCACGATAAAGGGGATGTGTTCCTTTTTTTACTCGACGAGGGAAGACGGCAAGTCATCGCAACGCTTCCGAGGAATAGCGAACGAACGAAACCGCCTTCGCTTGAAGAAATGCAGCAACTGGTAGACGAGCGTGGATTCGCGAATCTGCATCTTTCGGATCCACGTTGGCTCACGACCTATCGTACGCACTATCGTCTGGTTCCCCACTACCGACATCGTCGCGTCTTTCTAGCCGGTGATGCCGCTCACATTCACAGCGTGTTTGGTGGGCAGGGCATGAATACTGGAATTCAGGACGCTCACAACTTGGCTTGGAAGCTCGCTTTGGTTTCGCGTGGCGTTGCGCCCGAATGGTGGCTCGACACGTATTCAACCGAACGCTTCGGCATTGCCAAAGATATTTTGAATTGGACCAAGCTCGCGACGGAACAGTTCACGCTGTTTGCGGACCTGAATCAAACGCAGCGTGATCGATTGTCACATCACAGGGTCCTTCCCGATTATGAACGGCTCAAGTTTCGAACGCACGAGGAAGAGCTCGACCTCGACTATCGATCAAGTCGGCTTTGCAGCGAGTCCAACGAGGACGGGACGTCGCGAGTTCAGGACGAGGGTTCACGTCCGAGTCCGCATCCCGGCTCCCGCGCCGTCGATGCCGTCGATCTGACCATGTCGGGTCAACGTACGACGCTAATCAAAGCACTCGGCGATCCGCGTCACTTGCTGCTGCTCTTCTGCGATTCCAAATGCGACCTCGAGGCAACGCAGCAAGTCCTGTCGTTTGCGGAACGCGTGAGTGACAGCCATGCAGATTGGTTACGAGTATCCGTGGTCGGGTCGCCTGAGCTTGAGTCTCGGTTACCTGCGGCTTCGATGTTACTCGAGGACATTGGCGGGCATTTGCGCGACCGATATGACGGCGATATTTTCCCGCTCTATCTAATTCGCCCCGATGGCTATATCGGCTTCCGATCGCAGCAGTTGGAAAGTTTGGACGAGTATCTCGATCGCTTATTGAGATAACAACCGCAGCGATCAAAAGCGCATCGAGAACATCTGCAGCGAAGTGACGCGAAGTCTCGACGCTGCGAATCCCATGTCGGGATCGTCCGAGATGAACGCGCGTCGATCATGCGTGAGGTCACTGACTCGTGCGTCCCTGCGTAATCTTAGCGATCGCCTTTGACGGGCAATTCGTGTCCTGGACGTCCACCGAACGTTCGCGATGAGTTAAAACCAGGACATCTGAGGGAATTTGAGGGATCACATTTGCTTCTCAGATCCTACCGTGTATTTCAATTGGTGACGACGCATTGACGAAGAGCATGGCTAACGATCGCGAATCTAGAAGCGGAACATTCTTACTTGTCGCTGTTTGTTTCCTGCTTTCGGGTTTCGCTGGGCTCTTGTACGAGACGGTTTGGTTGCGTCAGTTCGCGATCGTTCTCGGAACTTCGGAGCAGGCGCTCGCTGTCATTCTTGCTTCCTACATGGGTGGGCTCTCGATCGGTTCGTGGGTCGCCGGGAAGCGTGTCGATAGTTTGCGTCGTCCCGTTTGGGCTTATGGATTGCTGGAAGCGGGAATCGCAATTTGCGCTCTGGCGATGCCCTTGGGTTTGTATTTCGTCGAACAGCTTCAAGTGGCTCTGTTCGGTGGTTCACCAACACCGCCAGCTGCCGGGAGTCTCTCCCAGACACTGTTCGGACTTGGATCTTGTTTCGCCCTGATTCTGCTTCCGACGGCGATGATGGGAGCGACGTTGCCGCTGCTGGCCAAACATGTGGTCCATCGCAATCGTCAGGTCGGTCCAAGAATCGGATTGTTGTACGGAATCAATACGCTTGGCGCTGCTGCCGGAACGTTGGCGGCTGCGTTTGTGTTCATGCCGCGACTGGGTCTCCGGCAAACGACCTGGGTAGGGGCGGCGGTCAATCTACTGATCTTTGTATCCGTCTTCTTGGTGATGCGGAACGTCCGCGTCCGTTCGAGTGTGGCGTCGGTGGACGATGCTTCGGCGGTGCAAGAAGACGCCGTGGACGCATTGGATGGCGAAACACAAAACCTGGAGCTAGGCGAGCTTTCGTCGAAGACTTCGTCGGTCTCAGGCGACGTCGGCGGGGACGAAGATTCGATTCGATATCGATTCGTGTTGTGGTTTGCAGCGTTCGCTGGCGCGGTTGCGTTCTGCTACGAAATCATTTTTACGCGGATGTTGAGTCACATTCTTGGTGGCAGCATCTATGCGTTCGCGACGATGCTGGCTGGCTTTTTGCTTGGAATCGCAATTGGCGGAATGGTCGCTTCACGTCTTGCGGTGCGTCGAGACCGGTCGGTGATCGCCTTTGTTTACGCGCAGTGCTTGGCAGGCGCCAGCGCGTTGATCGGTTACCGACTGATTGACGAAGTTGCTGGTTGGTCACTTGCCAATTGGGGTGGCACCTCCGCTGTCTTTTCGCAGGTTTCGATTTCCATTTTGATCCTGTTGCCAACGGCGACGTTTATCGGAGCTACGATCCCTTTGGCGACGCGGATCTTTGCTCGCGATCAGTTCGAGGCGGCGCGTGGTTCGGCCAAGGTCTACTTTTGGAACACAGTGGGGGGAATTGCCGGCGCCTTGCTGACCGGAGTCTTCATCCTTCCCCGGCTCGACTATCACGGTTCCACGATTTTCGCGATTCTGGTGAATGCCTGCATCGCCCTGGCTCTGGTTGGCTTCATGAATATTCGCAAGGTTCACTACCTGGCCGCGTTGGCGCTTTTGATC
Organism: Rubripirellula sp.; assembly: GCA_051010815.1. Lineage (GTDB taxonomy): Bacteria > Planctomycetota > Planctomycetia > Pirellulales > Pirellulaceae > Rubripirellula. Next base: position 11,818 of record JBPCVD010000622.1, on the reverse strand, counting down.
CTGTTGCTTTGTTTTGCGCCAGCGATGCCTGAAAAGGTCATGCGAATCTCGGCATTGAACGGAACGCCGACGGAAGGGGATTTGATCTTCAGTAGCGTGGGAAGATCCGGAACGGTGGCCCTTTTTGATCAGCAGGGCGACACCCGCTTCATGACGAATGGTTTGCCCGAGGCGATGGTGGGGCAGAATGGAAGTCAAGATCCGTCCGCGTCTTCCGGGGCGTGGCTCGCGGCGCTTCCGCCGCTGCTGCGGGCTGACTGTGATTCGATGTTGATCATTGGGTTGGGCGGTGGTGTCGCTGCGGCGCATGTGCCGCCCTCCATTGACGAAATCGATGTGTTCGAACTCGAGCCAGCGGTCGTAGAGGCGAACGAGTTTGTCCGCAAGCGTCGTAACCGAGACCCGCTTGCGGACGACCGGGTGTCCATCGTTCTCAATGATGGACGCAACGGGTTGGCACTCACATCGAAGTTGTATGACGTGATCGTGTCGCAACCCTCGCATCCCTGGACGACCGGCGCATCGCATCTCTACACGCGAGAGTTTGCCGAGACCGTTCGCGAACGGCTCGAACCTGGCGGTATCTTTTTGCAATGGATGAGCACGGACTTCGTGAATCCGGAATTGTTCCGTTCCTTGTCGGCAACGCTATTGGATGTCTTTCCGCACGTGCGTGTCTACGAGCCTCATCCTGGCAATGCCTTGTTTGTGGCCAGCGACGATCCGATCCTTCCGGAAGCTGCGGCGACAGATCTCGAAATCGATCAGCGAGACCTGCAGTTCTATCGAGAATTCGGCATACAGACGCCGACGCACCTGCTGGCGACCTTACGCGCGGGGGAAACGGAGTTGCGCGAGTTGTCGAAGGATGCTCCCTTGATCACCGATGAATTCAATCTGTTGGCGATGAAGGCTCCTTCGCTTCTGGCCAATCGAGACGCGGAGGAAATGGAATCGTTTCTTGCTGAGCACAGCATTTACAAACGTTCTCGTGACCAGATTCTTCGAAATTGTCCTTCGGCCGACTTCCTGGTGTTTTCGATGAGAATGCTCTATCGCGATTGGGGATTCGACGCGGAGGACGCGAAGCGGTTGATCCCGGACAGCGCCGATCGAATTTTGTTCGAAGCTTTGACGGCGAAGAAAGAGGGTGAGACGGAGCGTTGGGGCCAGCTGCTCAAGCAGTTGGCAGCCGAACACCCCGAGGATCCTCGTCCCGCATACCTGTTGTTATCACACTTGCGGTTGGGGACCTATCGCGACCTGCAGCAAGCCGAGGCCAAGGAACTGGAGGGTCACCTCGATTCTCGCTACAGCGATCTGCTTCGTGTGGTCGACGCGGTCACACGGAACGATTTGACAACCTTGCAGCAGCAGGATTCTTTGCTTGCCTCCTTTGGAATCGATGAGATCGGTTTCGAGCTGGCCGTCCGAATGCGAGTCTTGTGGCGGATGGCAGACGCAGGTCCGAACCAACAGTCGTCCAACCTTCAGGCACTCGAGCTCATTACCGATGCGGTGCCGTTGCTCGGCACGGATGCGTTGATCACGTTTCGGGTGGCGGCAGCGATTGGTGCGGACCGTCCGAGCGTCGCGCTGGCTAGCACAGTCGGTTACGCAAAGTTCGCAGTGGACCGCATCAAGAAACAGAATGTCACGCAGGCGTCAAAGCTGGGGAGCATTCGCTCGAACCTGATCAAGTGTCGTACGATGATCGGAGACCGCGCTTCGATGCAGTCGATTCCAAACGAACGTTATCAGTCCGCCATCGAGTATGTGGACCGTGTGATCGCGGGCGACATTTAGTCGCAAGGAAAATTGATGAACCTTTCGACAGGATCCAAAGATCTGAGCCGCAAGTCGCGTCTTCCTAGAAAGTCTACCCTTCTACCGAGGCAAGCATATTTTTCGGAAAGCAACAAAAAGGTCTCGAATCGCTCGATTCACTTGAGAAACGGAATTCAAGGGTTTCCAAGGCGTTCGCGAGACCCGAAGCAATGTGGTGCACGACCACCGACCGTTTTAGTGGCCTGATCTGGCGAAACTTCCGATAGTTCCCTTGTCAGGATTAGGCTGCATATCTAATCTGCAAAAGGTGCTCGTGTTTGAATAAAGCCGGCACTCGCTTCGGTCTTCTAATTTTCGGCAGAGGGATCATTTATAGGGTTCGCCTAAGTCACTCAAAGGCTTGTGCAGTAGCACGCTGAGGCTTGCGCGTTTCTCCCAGCGGCTCCATTTTGCCGCCGAAAGATCGAAGCAACTTACATAGCCGGCCGTCGCTCCTTGTGAGTGGCGGCCGGTTATTTTTTTGCAAGCGACTGACGACCTCTGGTGGTCAAGTGGTCGCCGAGGGCAACCTTCGAACGACTTGGATCAATCGTCGTCGCTGAGCTGCGCCAAGACCGAGAAATCTTCCAGCGTGGAAGTGTCGCCGGCGACTTCGCGACCGGACGCGATGTCACGAAGCAGACGCCGCATAATCTTTCCGCTCCGCGTCTTCGGCAGTGTGGCCGCAAACCGCAGGTCATCGGGTTGAGCGAGTGCTCCGATCTGCTTGCGAACATGCATGCGAAGTTCTTTTCGAAGTTCGTCGTTCGGCTCTTGGTCACGGATGGTGACGAAAGCCGCGATTGCCTGTCCTTTCAAATCGTCAGGGCGTCCCACGACGGCAGCCTCACAGACAGCCTCGTGACTGACCAACGCGCTTTCAACTTCGATCGTGCTGAGCCGGTGACCTGAGACGTTGATCACATCGTCGATGCGGCCCATGATCCAATAATAACCGTCTTCGTCTTGCCGCGCGTTGTCACCCGTCAGGTACATGCCGGGGACGGTCGACCAATACTGCTCAACGTATCGCTCTTCGTCACCCCAGATCCCACGTAACATTCCGGGCCACGGTTCAGCGATGCAAAGCATGCCGCCATGATTGTCTGCGACTGCCTTGCCCGAATCGTCCACGATCTTGGGCACAATGCCGGGCAACGGGGTTGTGCAGGAGCCCGGCTTGGTCGCTGTGATTCCGGGAAGAGGGCTCATCATGATTCCCCCTGTCTCGGTTTGCCACCAAGTGTCGACGATCGGACACTTCTCGTAGCCAATCTTTTCGTGGTACCAAATCCAAGCTTCTGGATTGATGCCCTCGCCCACACTTCCCAGCAGTCGAAGGCTGGAGAGATCGTGTTTGTCGACGTGTTCATCTCCCCACTTGATGAAGGCGCGAATCGCCGTCGGTGCGGTGTAGAGAATCGTGACTTTGTATTTTTCGACGAGGTCCCAAAAACGATCTTCGGCGGGATGATTCGGGGCGCCTTCGTACATCAGACAAGTCGAACCGGCCGACAGCGGACCGTAGACGATGTAGCTATGGCCGGTGATCCAGCCGCAGTCCGCCGTGCACCAGTAGACATCATCGTCCCGATGATCAAACACCCACTCGAAGGTGCGTTTAGCCCACAGGTTATAGCCAGCTGTTGTGTGGCGAATCCCTTTGGGTTTGCCGGTGCTGCCGGAGGTGTACAGGATGAAAAGCGTCGTTTCACTGTCGAGTGGCTCGGCTGGCAAGTCGCCCACTTGCTTGTCGACCACGTCGTGCCACCAGACATCGCGTCCCTCGGTCATCGAGACGCCGTCTTGTCCAACACGTTTGAGCACCAGGCACTTTTCAACGGTCGGTGATTTTGCGAGGGCTTCGTCAACGGTATCCTTCAGCGGAAGAACCTTGCCGCGTCGATGGAGCCCGTCGGAAGTGATCACGAGTTTCGCCCCCGCGTCGTTGTTACGATCGGCGATCGATTCCGCGCTAAAGCCAGCGAAAATCACGGAGTGCACGGCGCCGATGCGAGCGCAGGCTAACATCGCAATGGCGAGTTCCGGGGTCATGGGCATGTAAATGCTCACAACATCACCAGTGCCGACGCCCAGTTCTTTTAGACCCGCGGCGCACTTTGCGACTTCCGTTCGCAGTTCGGAGTAGCTGAGGGTGCGCGTGTCACCTGGTTCACCTTCCCAGATGATTGCCGTCTTGTCGCCACGACCCGCTTCAATGTGGCGGTCCAAGCAGTTGTAGCTGGCGTTTGTTTTGCCGCCTACGAACCATTCCGCATTGGGTGCATTCCACTTGCAAACTTCTTGGAATGGCTCAAACCAGTGAAGATGCTCCAGTGCCTCCTCACGCCAGAATCCGTCACGGTCCTTGACCGCGCGGTTGTACATCTCTTCGTACTGCTGTGGCGTCGAAAAGACCGCCTTCTCCGTGAAGGCTGCAGGGGGAGGAAAGGAACGGTCTTCGTTAAGGACGTGGTCAATCTGCCCAGAGGCGTCGGTCATGTTTGCGAATCCAATCTCGCGAGGAAACGTAGGTCCAAAGTCGCAGGCTGCCGCGGCGAATCGATTGATGCCTGGGCACTGCGTAGTCTAGTGGATTTTAGGTCTGGCCGTTGTCACGCAACGCAGGACTGAGGTCGAAACCTTGTCAGTGCACCCTCTGGGGCGAACGATCGCGATTGGCCCCGATGGGGTGGGGGCTTTGCGATGCAGAATCGCGCGCGAAGCAGCACGGTGCCGCAGAGGTCGCTAGACACTGGGAAGAGACGTGCTTGGGTTGCGAAGCATCGCTTGAGACGCCGGCCAGCGAATGTCGCGTTTGTTGAGAACGCAGCGCTGGCGACTACGCTAGCGAGCCTTCCGGGGCTTGGAGGTGCCGTCTGGGACGCCGGTGGCGGTCTCATGAGCGACGTCGCCGACCAAACATCGATTCCGAGGTCGCGTGAAGAGCCAGTTGGCCCTTAGGCGGCGCGTCGATCTTGACGGATGCGACGGCTCGTTGCCTCAATTCGTTCGCGAACCGAAGCATGCGGGCCGATTTCCGCAGTCGTCGCATCCGAGTACCACGAACGTGTTGCCACCGACTCCAGCACACGCTGGGCGAGGTCGACGGCGCGAGCGCCGGCGGTACCATCAACGGTGGGAGCGATACCCGTTTGAATGCTAATCACGAAGTCGTGCAGCTCATCCAGAATCGCATTCCGCGGTTCCAACTCCAGAGTCTCGCAACGCAAGCGTTCGCTGAACAAAGTGCCGGAATAGTCGAGAGGGTTATCGGTTTCGGCACTGAGTTCAAACGACCGATTCACGACCGTGTCACAGGGACGTACCACCGACAACGCAGGCTTTCCGAAATCGATGTCGGCATAGCCGTGGCTGCCAAAGACTTGCATCTGACGTGCGGGAGCAGGGCTGACACGGGAAGCTTTTACATTGGCAACCAGGCCGCACTCGAACTCAATTCGCGCTTCGGCGAGGTCCTCGTGTCCGCTGATCACGGCCAATCCGCTTGCCGATACCGATTGAATCGGTGCGTCGGTCATCGATAGGATCAAGTCCAGGTCATGGATCATCAGGTCCATCACGACACCGACATCCAGGCAGCGTCCAGGGAAGCTCGAGGCGCGAACCGCTTCCACGTACTTGACGTCCACGGCAAGCTTTTCCAAAGCAGTGAACGCTGGATTGAATCGTTCGACATGGCCGACCTGAAGCGTCAGGTTGCGTTTGTTGGACAGCAGCGCCAGGCGATTCGCATCGTCGCGATCGATCGTGAGTGGCTTCTCTGCCAGTACATGCTTGCCAGCCTTCAGTAGCGTTTCCGCGATATCGGCGTGCATGTCCGTGGGCGCGGCGATTACGGCCGCATCTATTTCCGGGATGCAATCGCGGTAGTCGGCGTAGGTCGGGACGGAAAAGAGATTCTCTGCGTTCTGACGCGCCCCTTCAAAGGGATCGCTGACGGCGACGAGTTGCGCGCCATCCACCTGTCCCAGGAGCTTTCCATGAATACGTCCGAGATGTCCTGCGCCAATGACGGCAATGCGTAACTCGCTCACGCTGCTTTCCTTCGTCGGTCGCGACCGCGACCATGTCGCCCGCCGCTGGAGTGGTCAATTGAATCAAACAAATGTTTCAAAACAGGGCGAATGGGGCCGCTGTTCATGAGTTCTGCACGTGCAACCTCGATGCCAACACGAGATCGGTACAGGAGTCGATAGGCTTTGGTCAAGACTTGGATGTCAGCCTGTGGATAATCGTGGCGTTTCAGACCAATCGCGTTCACCGCGCGCGGTTTGGATGGCTGGCCATCGACAATCATGTAGGGAGGCACGTCATGCAGCACACGGCTCATGCCGCTCACAAAACTGAGTTGTCCGATGGAAGCGAAGTGGTGAACGCCCACGCCACCCGCGATCGTCACGTCATTATGAATATGGACGTGTCCACCAAGCATTCCGTTATTCGCGATCACAATTCGGTCACCCAGATTGCAATCGTGTCCCACGTGCGTGCCGATCATCAGAAAGTTGTTGTCGCCGATTCGGGTCACGCCGTCTTCTTTTTCAGTGCCGCGATTGACCGTGCAGTGTTCACGCAGCGTGTTGCCGTGACCAATTTCAACGCGAGTCGGCGTCTCTTTGTAACCTGTGTCCTGTGGGTAACCACCGATCACGCAACCAGGAAAGAGATGATTGTCTTCTCCCAGGGATACGTCACCGGCCATCACAACGTGATCTTCGAGCCGCGTGTTGTCTCCGATTGATACGTCGGGTCCGATCACACAGAAGTGACCGATTCGCACGTTGGTGCCAAGTTTGGCCCGTGGATCAACCACGGCGGTCTGAGCGATGGTCGTGCTCATTGTTGCTCCGTACTCTTGTGCTGGGCGTGTCTTGCGTTCATCTTCAGGATTCCCTCAGGGAAGATCATCCCGCTCTTCGACGCGGTTGCGTCGAATGAGAATCCTCGGACGTCGAGAGTTCTCGGTTGGCAAGTTCCGCCAATTGCTTTGCCACTTGGCCATTCAAATTGTGGCCACCTCGAAAAGAGGTGAACCTTCCGATCAGTTCCACGCCTGCAAGTGCCAGGTCGCCAATCAGATCGAGTGTCTTGTGTCGAGCGCATTCGTTTTCAAAGCGAAATTCGTTGTCGACCGGTCCTTCGTCACTGATGACCAGCAAGTCCTGGTTGGTGACGTGACTTGCGACGCCGGAGGCTCGGATCTGCTCCGCCTGAGCTGCCGTGACGAATGTTCTCGCCGGCGCGACCTCGCGGATGAAACGGTCCGGAGTTAGCTCGATGCCGAATGCCTGCGGGGCGATCGGAGTCTGATCATCAAAACTGAGCTGATACTCGAAGTACGACTCACCTGCTCGTGAAGGTGCCGCTTCGACCCAGCCATCGAGTGTCCCGATGCGATAGCGATCATGGATGACAAGTTGTCGTCGCGGTGCCGCTTGCACGATCAGGCCGGCATTCGCAAGTTGTTGCACGAAAGCCAAGCTGCTGCCGTCCAAGGCCGGAAGTTCCTCGGCATTGATTTCGCAGATGCAGTTGTCGATTTCCAACGCCGAAAGCGCCGCCATCAGATGCTCGACCATCTGGAACTTCGCCTCACCACAGATGAGGTTCGTTCGCAGGCTGGCGTCGTTGCGGTGGCTGACTGATGCGTCACATTGCGGACGCGAAGGCAGGTCGTCGCGGACCAACTGGACTCCAGTGCCCAAGGGGGCTGGGTGAACGAGCACCCGGACCTCTTGTCCACTCCAGTAGCCGCGGCCACGGATTTCGCACGAAGCTGCGATCGTATGTTCGTTGCGTGAAGGATTCACGCCTCGGCCTCCCTGCCGTGCCGCTCACACATCCTTGTGCGAGCCTTTTATCGAACGTCGTAATGCCATGTGGGCTGACCCACGCAAAAAAACTCGGGCTCACCACGCAAAAACGTGGTGGCCCGAATTGTAATTCGAAGCGAGTTATCGCTTTTCCGCACCGTCATCGAGTGCGGCTTGCTTCATCGTTTGATCCAAGTACTGCATGACGCCCTTGGTCATGTCAAGCGAATCATCGTGGTACACGATGTTCTTCATGACACCACGGATCACGGTATCGCCATTGGCAAGATCCATGTCTTCGCTGTTGTAGCGAAGAACAAGATTGATCTTGTAGTGACCGGCCAGGAACTTCACGCCGTTTGCGATCAGCTTGTAGTTCTGGAAGTAAATTCGAGCCTCAGCGTCGGCCAGCTCTTTTCGTTTGCGAGCCATGTCCAAACGAAGCTTTGATTCCATTTGAGCCACTTTCTCTTCTTGAGCGGCGTACTCAGCGGAACCAACTTTGAATGTCTTGAGCTGCTCGGCAGCTTGCTTGAGCTCTTCGCGTTTCTTCTGTAGCTCGCCGTCATAGGTCTTGAGATCATTCTCAACCTTCTCAACCTGGGCTTTGATGCCGGGATGAGTCTTGAAAATGTAGGCCACGTCGACCACCGCAATGCGATGACCGGTGTCTTCCGCCGACGCATATCCGGGGATCAGGGTCGTAAGAGAAACGATGGCCATAGTGATGGCCGTTTTTCCGATAGATCGCACGTCCGCTCTCCTTGCGTTGTGGGTGCGCGTTGAATCCCGATGCTTGTGCATCTGCTCGACATTTAAAGGCGTCCATCGCCCTTATCGAGACACTCGCGTCGATCCGCTGAACTGGGTTCAGCCGATCCGATTCGTTGGGGATTGTGTCACCACTGTCCTTAGGCGTAAAGATTGATATGGCCAAACACCACGTTCAGCCAAAAAAATTCTTTGATCGGTTTTGACACCGTTTTACCCACCGGGCCGTTTCGCCAATTCCACTGTCATGGTGATCATTTCACCGTCGCGACTGAGTCGCACTGTTAGTTTCTGGCCGGGTGAGCGGTTTCGCATCAACTCCAAAACATCTGACGAACTGGTAACAGGCTTGCCACCCAGTTTGTCCAATCGATCTCCAAGTCTCATTCCGGCACGTTCTGCTGGCCCGCCCGGACTTACTCCGGAGATCACGACCTGGTTGTCGCGATCTGAAAGCGAAACTCCCATGAAAGCCGTCAATTGACGACGCACACGGACCCGATTCTCGGTCTCCACATATTTGGGGCGATCTTTGCAGGTCGCCAGCTCAAACGTGACATCGGAAACTATATCGGTTACACGGGTCAGGCCACCGAAATCGATTTTGTCGAAATCATCAGTTGGGCGATGATAGTCGTTGTGCAAACCCGTGAAGAAGAACAATACCGGCACGCCAGCCACGTAAAACGACTGGTGATCGCTCGGTCCGTATCCAGAGGGAACTTTGAAGAGATTGAATTGCTGGCGCTCGTTGGCCTGCTCCACCATCGCGTCGAGTGAGTCGCCAGATCCCGTGCCGTAGACGGTCAGTTCGTTGTCGCGAAGTCGGCCCACCATGTCCAGATTCACCATTCCAACGGTGGAACCGAGTCGGAACCGCGGGTTGCGGACATAGTGCTGGCTGCCAATCAGGCCACGCTCTTCTCCTGTAAACGCGATGAAAACGACCCGCCGATGCGAGGGAACCTCGGCCAACGCATCGCGCATCTGCTTTGCCGTTGCTAGCATCGTTGCGGTGCCGCTTGCATTGTCATCGGCGCCGTTGTGAACGGCGATCGTCCCGGGGGCCAGGGAGCCGTAGCCTCCCATGCCGACGTGATCGTAGTGAGCGCCGACGATCACGGTTTCATCCGCGAGCTCACCGCGACCTGGCAAGACACCGATCACGTTGCTGGTTTCGACGGCAGTTGGTTTGAGTTCAATTTGTAGCGAGACCTCTGCATTCGACAGCATTCTGCTATCGGGAGCCCCCGTTTGGTCGATCGTCTTCTCAAATTCTTTCAGCGATTTGCCCGTGCCCTTGCGGAGCAATTGATCAATCAGGTCACGAGCGACGGAGACGACGGGAATCGAATCCTTGTTGGCTGCCCGTTCGCCTGCATCAGATAGCGATAGCATTCCACGCTTCGCTTCTTTGAGTTCCTGTTGCAGGGATTCGATCATGCGATCTGCGCCGTCGACCTTTTTATTTAGCGTCTTGCGATTGTTAATCGCTCCGTCGGGTACCGTTTGCAGTTGCGCCAGCAGTCGTTTCTTGCGCTCGTTCTCTTGCGAGATCTTTGAACGCACATTCATCACGCTCTGCAGCACGCTTTCCGGGTCGTTGACCAGAATCACGGCATTGGCACCATGTTGGATCGCATTTTCAATCTTGGTGGCGAAGAACGCATGGGACGTGTTTCGAGTCCCCGTGAACCTGCTGTTGGCGTCATTGATTTGCGGTTCTTTTCGAAGGATCAGGACGGTGGCCCCGGTGGCATCGATGCCGGCATAGTCGTCGTAGCCAAATTCGGGTGCCGTGATTCCATAGCCAGCAAAGGCAATCGGGCCGTCCACTTCGCCGCTTCCGCTTCCGATGGCCATCGGCGTGAAGCCATCGTCCAGAGTGGCGTTGAACACTGCCGCTTCATCGATCTCGATTCGCAGTTGATTGTTTTCGGAGGGTCCGACTCGCGCGCCAAGATTCACTGTGACAGCTTGCAGCGGAGTGCCGTCGATCACATCTGTATCCAAACCAATGGCGGCCATTCGGTTGGCCACGTACAGGGCTGCTTCGTGGATCGTGTCGTCAGCGACACTACGACCCTTGAGTTCCTCGCTGGCCAGGAACCGAATATCGGCCTGCAGTTGCGATAGCTGAGGATCGCTAAGAGCAGTGTTTGAGTTTTCCGCGAGCGAATCTGGCTTCTCCGCGAAACAAGTCGTGCAGAATGAGCTCAGGGCGATGCCGAAGAATGCAATCAGAACGCGTGCGTACAAGATTCGTAGGTCCATTCTGGCGGATGAGAATCGGAAATTCCGATCCATCGCCGACCAACGGACAAGCGACCGGGCATGGAAAACATTCCACTCGGTCGCTTGGCAAGGTCCGATCGGATGCCGCTTCACGCGACGATCAATGGATCAGGCAGTCTTTGGGCGATCACCGCGTTCGATCAGCCAAAGCAAGATCGGGCTGGCGATGAAGATCGAACTATAAGTACCGGCGATGACTCCAATCACCAACGCAAACGCGAAGGCGTGAATGCCTTCACCGCCGAACAAGTACAACAGCAGCACCACGATCAGGGTCGTCAGCGAGGTGAGCAAGGTACGGCTGAGGGTTTGGTTGATGCTGGTGTTGATCATCTCACCGGTCAGTTTCGGCGCCTTGCCTTTGGTTTCGCGAATACGGTCGAAGACGACAATCGTATCGTTCAGTGAGTAACCAATGATCGTCAAGATCGCGGCAACCACCGTCAGGCTGATCTTGAATGGGTCGATCAAGAGGAAGCCGAGTGCAGTGGCAAGCCAGTAGCTGACGGCGATTGCTCCCAACGTGATCAACACGTCGTGCAACAGAGCGGCGACAGCAGCGAAGCCGTAAAGCACACGCTGGAATCGGAACCAAATGTAGCCAATGATGCAGATCAGGCTGGCGAACAAAGCACCAAACGCCCTGCCGATCATGTCGCCCGCGACTCGAGCACCAACGCTGCTGCTGCTGATCCAAACGGGATCAGATCCCAAGGTCGATTCGATTTTCGACCAGACCAAGTCGGCTTGATTCGCCGGCAGGTCAAGGTCCACTTGCCATTTCGAAAACGGTAGCGATGACTCCGGCTTCCATTCTTCGGATCCTTCGCCCATCGGTTTCAGTTCGATGGTGCGGTCCGTGAGCGCCACATTCACATCGTCGGCTTTGGCTGCATTCAGCAAAGCTTCGGTCAATGTCGCACCGTTGATAGCGGCATCGCCCTCGCTTTCGCCCTCAATCCCCAGCTCAATGATGGAGCTGCTCTTGACCGATCCCGGAACGAATCCGACGTCACTCGCTGCAGCACTGTCGCTCGCAGCCGCACTGTCACTTGCCGCAGCGCTGTCACTCGCAGCCGCACTGTCAC
>JBPCVD010000621.1:0-9320 GCA_051010815.1 Rubripirellula sp. | reverse complement strand
TGAGTGATCGGCGTGTTGCCAATCGCAAGCACGGCGGCCGCGCGAACCGCTGGATCTTGGTCTTGCGTCAGCTCAAGCAACAATGGTTGTGCCGTCACAGGAATGGCGTCGAGCTGGGCCAAGCCTTTCGCTGCAATTTCTCGGACCCTTCCCTCTTTGTGACCCAAGGCGGCAACCGTTGGCTCGACGGACTCAGGTAGCCGCTTCACGAGCGACTTTGCCGCCTGGATCTGAACCTCCGTCTGCTCGTCTTGAAGTGACGAGGCCAAACAGGGAACGATCTCGTCGGATGCTTCGTCCATCCAGCCCATCGCATCAAGTGCTGCCGCACGTACCAAGGCCGATTCGTCTCGGGTCGCACTGATCAAAGCAGGAACGGCCGACTCACCAATTCTCGAAGCCGCCCAAGCGGCGCGATAGCGGCGTTGCTCCGCTCGCTGATCAAAATTATCGATCAGCGGTTCGATCGCTTCCGATGCCTCCCCGCCAATTCTCGCAATCGCCATGGTCGACTGCATCCAGACCTGCTCATCGCGATCGCTCAAGCCGACAATCAATGCCTTCAGCGCCGGCAGTGCCGCAGGCCCCCGACGAGCCAACTCATACGCGGCGTCACGGCGTTCATCCAACTCAACACTTTGCAATCGTTCGGCCAGTTGCTCGACGGAAATGTCCGCGTCCTGAGCCGTGGCTGGGCCGACCAAAAGCAGAAGGAGCAAACACAGACCACCAAGTCGGACGCAAATCGACGTGTCGGCATGGCGAATCGAAAGCCACGAAACGATTCTCATCAGAGCTGCAACTCCGAAATCCGACCTGTGCTATCGCCCACGAAGTCGACCGAAGTTCCGAACCGGTCCAACATTGAAAGAAACAGATTGCACATCGGTGTTTCCCGCGTCACTCGAACATGACGTCCCGAATCCAGTCGCCCTCCGGCATGTCCCGCCAGCACGATCGGCAGGTTCTCGTTGTTGTGCCGGTCTCCATCGCTAATCGCGCTGCCGTAACAAATCATCGAGTTGTCCAAAAGGTTTCCTGTCTCGCCATCGGGTGTGTCCTTCAATCGCCCGAGCAAGTACGCAAGTTGCGAAACATGAAAGCGATTGATTTCCCGGATCTTTGCATGTTTCTCAGCATCACCCCGGTGATGGGAAAGATCATGGTGCCCATCCGCCACATTGATCTGGCGATAACTTCGGTTACTTCCCGCATCGGCGAACATAAATGTCGATATCCGAGTGCGGTCGGTCTGAAAGGCCAACACCATCATGTCGCACATTAAGCGAATGTGTTCGCCATAGTCGTTTGGCGTTCCTTTCGGCGTCGGGTAGTCGACGTCCACCGAAAGCGAGGGTTCATCATCCGTTCGCTCAATCCTTCGCTCCACCTCACGGACGCCATTGAGATACTCGTCGAGCTTCTGTTGATCACTATGCCCAAGCTTCGACTGCAACTTTCGAGCATCCTCCGCGATGAAGTCCAAGACACTCTTTTTTAAGAGCTCGCGACGTTCCGCCGACTCATCACGTTCCTTGGGCGACCCGTCGCCAAACAAACGCTCGAAGACGAATCGCGGGTTGGTTTCTTTCCCCACCGGCGCCGAATCCGATGACCAAGAAATATTGGAAGAGTAGGCGCAGCTGTATCCGCTATCGCAACCACCAGCGCTGCGTCCCGGTTCACAACCAAGCTCAAGAGAAGCGAATCGAGTGGCATCGCCGGCCGCTTGCGCCGCAACTTGATCCACGGAAACACCCGAGCGAATGTCCGAACCATCCGTCTTCCGAGGTTGTGCGCCGGTAAGAAACACCGAGGCGCTGCGGGCATGGTCCCCTGCCCCATCCCCGTTGGCTCGGCCCTTATCGTGGGTCAACCCGCTGATCACCATCAAGTCGTCTTGTACCGGACGCAGCGGTTGCAAAATGTGCGGCAAATCAAATCCGTAACCGCTTCGCTTCGGTGTCCAGTCAGGCAAATGCACGCCATTGGGCACGAAGATGAAGGCCATCCGCTGAGGCTTCGCTTGGACCGTCGCGGCCTTTGCCAACCGCGGCGCGATCGAATCCATCCACGGCAAAGCAAGAGAGACACCCAAGCCCCGTAAGACGGTTCTCCGCGAAACATGTTCGCTATGAATACTCATTCGGTACGTTTCCCTTCCCTCATCGTGAACGCATCACTCGTGACAATCGCAGTCACCAAAGCACTGAATCGGAAATCATTTTGTTGCAGAGTCGCGACGGCGTCGTTGACGACACATCGATCGTAGGAATCGAGACCGCGTCCCAACCCATACGTCAGAAGTTTTTGTGTCAGGCACTGACAGAACTGTTCTGACTTCTCCTGGGACAGAATACTCATCAACTCCACCGCCCCGTCAAATTGTACATCCCCGGGCAGTTCGCCCGATGCGTCAATCTCGAATCGTCCATCCTGCTGTCGCCAAGCACCGATCGCGTCGAAGTTCTCAAGCCCGAACCCTAGGGCATCCATCGTCCGGTGACAGACGGCACATGCTTCGTTCGTTCGGTGCTGCTCCATTTGTTCGCGTAAAGACCCAAGCGTCTCCGCACCCTCCTCCAACTCGGGCACATTGGCCGGCGGGGGTGGCGGGGGTTCGGCGAGTATGTTTTCCAGGATCCACTTCCCTCGCTTGACCGGTGACGTCCTAGTCGGATTCGAAGTCAGCATCAGGATACTGGCGTGCGTCAGGACTCCTCGTCGTCCATCGGCGAGCGGCACTCGCTGAAACTCCTCCCCCGAAACTTCCGAGATGCCATAGTGAGACGCGAGTCGTTGATTGACGTAAGTGAAGTCCGCCGTCAAGAATTCAAGAACGCTCCGATCTTCGTGAATCATCGTTTCAAAGAACATCTCGGTCTCGCGACGCATCGCATTTCGCAGTGCGCCGTCAAAGTCCGGAAACAACTCCGGATCGGGCATCAAGCGAGATACATCGCGTAACTGCAACCACTGACCTGCGAAGTTGTCCACCAAGGCCTTTGATTTCGGGTCGGCCAACATCCGCCTTGCCTGATCCGCCAACACATTGCGATCACGCAGCTGTCCCGACGCAGCCAGATCGAACAGTTCTTTGTCCGGCATGCTGCTCCAGAGGAAATAGGACAATCGTGAAGCCAGTTCGTAACCATCCAAGTCGCGGACGAACTCGCCGGCACCAGCATCAGGATCCCGTTCCGCCCGAAAGAGAAAGTTAGGATTGGAAAGAACCGCAGCGATCACCGTTTTGTAAATCTCGTCCGGACTGCTGTCCTGCTCCCAAGCCAGTCGCATGATCGCGAAGATCCGCTCCTGCTCAGTTTGAGTCACTGGGCGCCGATAGGCTTGAGAGGCGAAGTGTTGGACATTGGCCTGCGCCGCCTCCACGACATCTCCGATCTCTTCCGACTTTGGCTCATGAGGGAAGACGCGTTTCTTTGCTTCAGGATCGCCGACAACACGATCAGCAGCGGCGTAGGCGGCAGCCAAGTACTTTTCCAGCAAGATCGGCGGTATCGAAAGCACATCACCGATGTTGTCGAAACCCCCTCCTACATCATCAGAAGGGAATCCATCGGCAAGCCGCAAATCCAAACCGGTGAGATCGCGGATCGTGTTGTTGTACTCCGCTTTATTGAGTCGCTGAATCGTCACGCGGCCTGGATGCTTCTCGGCCGAGCAATCGAATTCTGCCAGCACGGCCTCGAGCGCGACCGTCACCGCGGTCAGTTCATCTGCGGAAGGCTGGGGCTGGTCCGCTGGTGGCATTTGATGCTCGTTGACCAAGCGAATGACCTGCTCCCAAAGTTCATAATTGGTTTGCACCTTGCCTGTGTCCTGGAACGCGTCGAAGGCCACGCCGCCCTCGGCTTCGTCGGACCCATGACAGTCGTAGCAATGGGTCTTCAGGAATGGGGCAATCTCCCCCGCAAAGTCCACCTCGCCAGCGGACTCACGAAGTGAAACGGTGGCGATCAGGACAACGGCGAGGAAACGAATCATTTGTGGCAATTTCGGCATCCCTCTAGCTTAATACTCCCGCTGTGCGACACGAATGCAGATCAGCTGCTCGATCTTTGCAAGTTCATAAATTCACTATCTCGAATCAGCACCTGCACAAATAGCCACCATCTCCCGGCCATGCTAATTCGCAGCTTTTCAGCTGTTCTGGTGCCTAAAGCGGGGGTGCGTGGCCACCACAAGCGTACGTGCCTGGTCGAAAGTGCACACCGGTGCCCACAATCGGTGTGCGTTTCCGCACGGTCTAGTGGGACTTGTCACAGCGAATCTGGAAATCAGACGCCCTAGATCGGTTGCCGTCGATTTTCGTCGGGTAGGCACGACGATTGCTTAAACAGTATCCATGCTGATCACTCAAATCGAATGATCCGTAATACATCACAGCCTGCGTGCGAACTCGATTCCTGTGCAAGTTGGTGCGGGAGGTGGTGTGTCTTCCATCAAGCGACAAACAAGAATTGAATACTGGAGTTTGTGATGTTTGAAACCGATGCCCTACACCGGCGAGGCCAAGCCCTCGAAGATGAGTTCTTTCACCGAGTGGATGAGAAATTGCGTGAGCAACTTCGCGACTCCTTGGAACATGAAAAGCAGCGTGCGCAGCTAAGTGCGGCCACTGGGTTTGAGGACGAACAACTGCTTGATCATCTTCTGGAAGGCGGATTCCAAGCAACGACCTTGGCAGCGTTAGCGCTCGTTCCAGCGGTCTTCATTGCATGGGCGGATGGATCGGTCACGTCGAATGAGCGAAAGGCCGTGTTGTCCGCCGCCCTGAACCGAGGACTCGATCACGAACCAACCGCGATGCAAATGGTTCAAGCTTGGCTCGACAAGCATCCCCCGCGCTCGCTGTGGACGTTGTGGAAAGAGTATGCCGAAGGGCTTCACGACACCGTATCGGAAACTCTCTCGGAGATGTTGATGAAGGAAATCCTTCGGACCGCTACGACGGTCGCCGAAGCCTCGGGTGGCACACTCGGATTTGGTAAGATTTCGGCAGCAGAACAACAGATTCTGGACGACATCGCCAACATGTACCACTGAGCGAGCACGCGCCAATGGATCCTGAACGTGACGTGATCGCGCGCTTACGCGCGATTACCGCCTTGAATGGAGCGGATGAGCGGATCCTGAAACAACTGGCCAGCATCTCGCACCATGTGGTTGTTCCCGCTGGTACGTTGTTATTCAGTGAAGGTCAACTTCACACCGATTTCCATTTCGTGGACTCGGGGACCATCGCACTCGACATGGTCACGCAACACTGTGGAAAGCAGTTGATCCTGACCGTTGGCGAAGGTGATTTGTTGGCCTGGTCCGCTTTGCTTGGCGATTGCCGCATGACTGCGTCGGCCGTCGCTTCCACCGATGCCAGCCTGATCACACTGCCGGGGGCCGATCTCCAAACGATGTGTGATGCCGACCACGAACTCGGCTACTTTGTCATGCGATGCGTGTCGAAACTCGTCACGCGCCGGCTCTTGGCAACCCGGCTTCAGCTACTCGACCTCTTTCACCACTAGGCGACAATATCGTGACCACCCGCGATGCAGACGCTGACCCCAAGGAAGTGTGGCTTGAAAAGGAGAGCCTTCACGAGCTCTTTGAGACGCTGGCCCAGCTCGGCTATCAGGTCGTCGGACCTAAGCTCGACCAAGGCGCCATCATTTACTCTGAGATCAATTCCCCGTCGGAGTTGCCACGCGGCTGGACCGATCGGCAGAGTGCTGGCCAATACCGAGCTGAACGGTCAAGCTCCAACGCCTTCTTCGAGTTCAACGTTGGCCCGCAGTCTTGGAAACAATACTTGTTTCCACCGAAGGTCACGGTGCAAACGGCCACTCGAAACACGGATGGTGCGTGGAAATTCGACAACCCGTCGGAACCAGCACCCAAACTGGCGCTGCTTGGAGTTCGCGCGTGCGAATTGGCGGCAATCGCGATCCAAGATCGCGTTTTTCTCGGTGGCCCCTACGTCGATCAGGATTATCGCCGCCGTCGCGACGCAACGCTGATCATTGCCGTGAATTGCACCGTGGCGAATCAAAACTGCTTTTGCCACTCGACGAATACGGGCCCACGATGCAAAGAGGCCTTTGATCTTGCTCTCACCGAGACTGAGGAGGGATTCGTCGTCGAAGTGGGATCGGAGTTGGGGTTGAGCGTAGCCGCGCGACTATCCCCATCGGCGGCAACGTCAGTGCAACAAGCACAAGCCGATCGAGGTCGGCAACGAGCGGTCCACCAATTGGGTAAAGAGCTGCAAACGGATGGGTTGCCCCAATTGCTGAGAGACAACTTGGAACATCCCCATTGGGATAACGTTGCCGAACGATGCCTCTCGTGTACCAATTGCACGATGGTATGCCCCACTTGTTTTTGCTCGACCGTCTCCGAAGTGTCAGATCTAACGGGAGACCAGGTGGATCGAGAACGCCAGTGGGACTCTTGTTTCAACGTCGCGTTCAGCTATACCTCCGGGGGAACCGTCCGTAATGATGTTCGCAGTCGCTATCGGCAATGGCTGACGCACAAGCTCAGTTCTTGGCACGACCAGTTCGACAGCTCCGGCTGTGTTGGCTGTGGTCGCTGCATCACATGGTGCCCCGTTGGCATTGACTTGCGAGAGGAAGTGGCCGCCTTGCGAGAACCAACGGTCGATCGCCGGTCGCTACCCATCGCGGGCCAGGCGGCGGTTGCCTGTGACGTGCCCAAGCCGTCGCCTTCAACGGAAACTTCGTCACCACAGGATGGAGTCGATCCATGAGCGAACACACGAACGTCGTAGATAGCTCTCCAACCAACCACGACTCGAATCCGTGGCAAACGATAGCCGTGCAAGTCAAACGCGTGATCGCAGAGACGCCGGGCGTCAAGACTTACGACCTTGAACCGGTGGATCCCAACCATGGAACGCTCCGCTCCTTCGCAGCGGGGCAATTCAACATGCTTTATGTGCCGGGCGTCGGCGAAGCGGCCATTTCGATCAGCGGCAAGCCCGATCCGAATGCAATCCGCCACACGATTCGCGATGTTGGCTCCGTCACACACGCGCTGGACCGTGGAAGTGTTGGTATGCAACTCGGGCTTCGCGGCCCATTTGGAACGGCATGGCCGATGGAGCAGATACTGCAGTCGCCAGATCCGTCACATGTGATCATCGTGGCAGGCGGCATCGGGCTGGCACCACTTCGATGCGCGATCACAGAATTCATTCGGCACAGGGCGTCGCTCGAGCGAGTCGACATCTTGATTGGCGCCCGATCGCCAAACGACCTGCTGTATGCGTCCGAGTACGCCGCTTGGCAGCAGTCTGGAGTCTCCGTGCAGTCCACGGTCGACAGATCGGGCGACGGTTGGCGTGGAAATGTCGGCGTCGTCACGCTCCTGCTCGATCGATTGAGCGTGCCGCGTCCAGAGTCAACCTTCGTGCTTTCCTGTGGACCCGAAGTCATGATGCGTTATGTCCTGCAGGCCGCGATTCAAAGACAGATCCCAATGTCTCAGCTTTGGCTGGCAATGGAGCGAAATATGAATTGCGCGATCGGACTGTGCGGCCATTGCCAAATCGGACCTTCGTTCGTCTGCAAAGATGGTCCTATCTTTCGGTACGACCAAGTCATATCGCTACTCAACTCGCAGGGGCTTTGAGCATGAATTCAGGTGTTGCCTCTCAGCGACCGCGTGTCGCGGTATTCAAATTTGCATCCTGCGACGGTTGTCAATTGCAGCTGTTGTCATGTGAAGACGAACTGCTGTTGATTGCAGATCAGATCGAAATCGTTCACTTCCTGGAAGCCTCCAGCCATATCGAATCCGGGCCCTACGACATAGCCCTCGTCGAAGGTTCCATCACAACATCAATCGATCGAGATCGCATCCGGGATGTTCGCGCGCAGTCGCGCCATCTCGTCACCCTAGGCGCATGCGCCACGGCCGGCGGTATTCAATCACTGAAGAACTGGGGTGATCGCAATGACTTCCTACGGTGTGTCTACGCGGAGCCGAAGTACATCGACACTCTCTCAACTTCGACAGCGATCAGTGACCATGTGCAGGTCGACTTCGAATTGCGAGGTTGCCCGATCAGTCGTCAACAACTCCTCGAAGTGCTTCATTCGTTGCTGCGTGATCGAAAACCGCGAACACCATCACACTCGGTATGTTTGGATTGCAAGCGAGCTGGCAACGTCTGCATCGCAATCACTCAGGATGTTTCTTGCATCGGACCGATCACGCAGGCCGGATGTGGTGCTATCTGTCCCAGTTTCGGTCGAGGATGCTACGGCTGTTTCGGGCCCGCGGAACAGGCCAACTGCAAAAGTCTCTCCGATCACCAGATCGAACGTGGCGTCTCCGGTGCTCAACTGGTTCCACTGCTGAGAAACTTCAACGCAAATGCAGCGGTTTTTCGCGATGAGGGTGACCGCGTCGATCCGGGCAGCGATCAAGGAACACCATTGTGAGCAAAGAACAAACTCGCAAGATCGAGGTCAATGCATTGACGCGGGTCGAAGGTGAAGGCGCCCTTCGGGTGACGCTGCGTGACAACGTGGTCGCGGGGGTCCAACTTGCGATCTACGAGCCACCAAGATTCTTCGAAGCACTGCTGCGAGGTCGACCGATCGAAGAGGTCCCCGACATCACGGCACGCATTTGTGGCATTTGTCCGGTCGCCTATCAAATGACGTCCATTCACGCGATCGAACAAGCCCTCGGCGTGACGGTTTCACCGCAGATTCGACAACTTCGCCGCTTGCTCTATTGTGGAGAGTGGATCGAAAGTCATGGTGTCCACATCCACTTGCTCCATATCCCCGACTTCTTCGGTTGCAGCAGCAGCATCGAATTAGCGAAACGCTTTCCCGCCGAAGTCAGTCGAGGATTGCGACTGAAGAAGCACGGAAACGAGTTGTTGGAAGTCCTGGGAGGTCGTGCCGTGCATCCCGTCAATGTGGCGGTGGGCGGCTTCTATCGAGCGCCATCGAAATCGAAACTCACCGCGTTGATCGGTGACTTCCAGTGGGGTTTGGAAGCCGCCATCGAAACCACCAAATGGGTTGCCAGTTTTGAGTTTCCAGATTTTCATCAACCCTACGAAATGGTCGCGCTGGTGCATGATGACGAGTATCCGATGAACGAGGGGCGCATCGCCTCTACGCGTGGCCTGTTGATCAATGTCGATGACTACGAACAGTCATTCGACGAACGCCAAGTCCGCCACAGCACGGCGCTGCAGTCAGTGCGAATCCCAGGAGAGACGAGCTATCACGTCGGACCGCTAGCGCGGGTGAACC
>JBPCVD010000620.1:0-11062 GCA_051010815.1 Rubripirellula sp. | reverse complement strand
CGTCAACCAACGGACCACCACTGTTGCCTGGGTTCACCGCGACATCGCTCTGCATGAAGTCTTGGTACTGCGTACTCGCTCGAATCTTGCGGTGCTTTCCACTCAGGATGCCAAAGGTCACCGTTCGGTCGAGCCCGAAAGGGCTTCCGACCGCCCAGACGGGCGATCCAACACGACAACGATCACTGTCACCCCAAGCGATCGGCATCAATCCTTCCGCATCAACCTTCAACAATGCCAAATCAGTCAAGGCGTCCGCGCCCACGACCACAGCCGCAACGCGTCGACCATCACTGAGGGTCACGTTGATATCTTCTCCATCGAGAATCACATGACGATTGGTCAGGATGTATCCCTCCTGATCGACGACGATTCCGCTTCCCTGGTCGGAACCCTGAAACATACTCTTGGACCGCAACTGCAACGCGCCGGCTCCAGCAATGGCTGGTCGCTGTTGAATGTCGATGTGAACGACGCTTGGCCCGACGGCTGAGGTGACCATCTGATATGCCTCACTCAACGCATCGAGTGAGACGTTCCGCAGGCCCTCGGTACCCGATTCGTACTCAGCTCTCAATTCACCCCGGTACCAGGCGTAACGTATTTCCTCCACCACCCGAGGAACCACAAACCTCGCGGCAGCCAACATCAGAGTCATCGTTGCCAGCAGCATCAGACTCTGCGTGATCGGGTCGGGACGACGCTGCTTCCGTTTGCGTTTGGTTGCCGTGCGGTTAACACGTTCATGGTCGGGATCTTCCCCGCCCTCAGCGAATCGGGTGGGTAACAGTGGCCCGTTTACCGCGATGAGCTCGGAACCGAGAGGACCACCATGATCGCTACCCCCGGCGACTGCCTCCGATGACGCTGTCACCGCATCGGCGGTCTCACGGTTGTCCTCGCTCACTGTCTCGAAGTGGACTTCATCTTCCATCCGATGCTTGTGGGCGGAGGGTGAATCACTCTCTGAATCGGTTCCGTTCATCTCCGATGGAAACGAATCGTCGGGTTTTTGCGGATCATGATCCATGATCGAGAGCGACTCCGCAGCGGTAAAGGCAATTCAAATGAGCTGGCAGAGTCGGGAAGACCGACAGCGAGCTTGGCTGGACGGATTCCATTGTAGCGCAGAGGCCAGCACAACCGGTAACGATTTCCGACACAAAGCGGGGAACCCTGTGCAACTTGAACCAGCAAAACCCGTCGAAACCCCCTCCTTTTTCATGTTTTTCTTCGGGTAGCTCCTAATCGCTCGCCGATTCTTGTCACCTCAGACACTCGGCAAGATGCCCTTCTCAAGCGAACGGAGTATCTTGTGCGTTCACCAAGAGTGCTATTCCCTTCGCGCGTCTCCCCAATTGTTCCCATGACTGACTCTGTCCGAGAATCGATCTACGAAGCGATCGCATCGATTCGCTTGATCGATCCGCATACCCATATCAACCCGCACTCGCCAGCATCCAACACTTTGGCTGACCTGCTTGGCTATCACTACTACACCGAGTTGGCGCACTCGGCAGGGATGCCCAAAAATCAGATCGAGGAGGATGGAATCCCTCACCGAGAACTGGTCCGTCGTTTGGTCGCGAATCTGTCGCCAATCGAAAACACGGCACAGTATCGATGGTTGATCGAGATCTGCAGGAACTTCTTCGGATTCACCGGCGATCGTCTGGACGAGTCGAACTGGGAAGATGTTTACGACGCTGCGGAACGTCAAATGTCACTTGCCGAATGGCCGCAAATGTTGCTGGACCAGAGCAACGTCGAAGCGGTGTTTTTGACCAACGACTTCGATGACGACTTGGCGGGATTTGATACCGACACCTACATCCCCTGCCTGCGAACCGACGACTTAGTTTTTCACCTCGCAAAGCCTCAGACGCGGCAACGACTCGAAGCATGCTCACAAATCGCGTTGGATGGATCCCTGACAAGCCTACGCGAATCGTTACGTCAACGGTTCACTCATTTTGTCGGTCGCGGCGCCCGCGCATGTGCGATTTCATTGCCCCCAACATTCGAGCCAACGCGAGTTAGCGACGGACGCGCATCGACCGCATGGAACGACGTCTTGCAACACGGTCCCAATGCCGCGCCGTCTCAAATGAATGCGATTTCACGGAGCGTCTTCTGGACGTTGGCGGAACTCTGCGACGAGTTCGGATTGCCCTTCGACTTGATGATCGGTGTGAATCGGGGTGTGTACGCGGACGGAGTCTTCCAAGGACAAGACTTGTACGACAGCCGTGTATCGTTAATCCAATACCGTGAACTCTTCAACGCATTTCCGCAGGTCAAGTTCCCTGTCTCGGTGCTCGCAAGCGTGACAAACCAGGAATTGGTAAGTTACGCTTGGATCTTCCCGAACGTGATCACCAATGGACACTGGTGGTATAGCAACACTCCGTCCTTCATCGCGCGAGACGCTGCCGCACGATTAGAAGCGGTGCCCCAAACGAAGCAGATCGCGTACTACAGTGACGCGTACAAGCTGGAGTTTGTTTGGCCCAAATTTGACATGTACCGTCATGTCTTGTCGGGCATCCTGGCGGACCACTTCGTGGGTGGAAACGGTTGGAGCGAAGAACGCGCCATCGAGTTGGGACGCCAAGTGTTGCGAGACAATGTCGATGAGATTTTTCCTCGACCGCAAATGCCTGCGTCAAACGCAGGTGCCGTGGATACGAGAGATGGTGAGTCGAGTTTTTCCACCGTCATTGAGGAGACAGCGACGGCGGCCGATTCGTGGACACTCCAGGGATCGGACGAGGAGCTCGCGACATCGGAGACCGTGACGCTGGAAACGGTCATTACCGACGAAGCTTTCGAGGAGCTCGACCCACTTCCCAGCCAAGACGAAATCCAGTCAGCCAACGTCGACGATGTACAACTGTCATCGGGGTCCGCCGAGACGTCGGCGACCGATGCCGAGTCGCTTGAATCTGCAATCGATGCCGAACCGCTCGACGTCGGCGACGTGACCGGCGAAGAAGATGCAGAAGGGCCGGAAATCCGAATGCTGCGTGGTGAAGGCTCGTTCGAGCCAGATGAAGATTCGCTTCAAGTCCGGCCTGACCCAGTCACTGGAGAATTGAAGTTTCCAGTCGCCGACGACGAAGATCCAAACTCTACCCAATCGGGCGAATAACGCCACGATCCAGCCAGTCGCGGCCAGCCAGTCGAGGCCAGGCCGATCGCAGGCAGGCCAGTCGTACTAAGGTCGATCGCCGCGATGGAACACATTCCGTCGCGGCAACCGCCTTTGCATTTCTATTCAGCCGGCTGCGGCGTTTCGGAGATGATGCGGTTGATCGCATTCAACATTGCGAGAATCGTACTTTCGACACTGTCGGTACTAACGCCAACGCCTCGATACGTCCGACCCTTGTGCTCCACCTCCAGGTTGACTTCGCCAATCGCATCCCGACCCAGTGTCGCGCTGCGTACGCGAAAGTCCTTGCAGACCAACTCGATCCCCGTGATCTTCTCGACGGCCCAAAACGCTGCGTCGATCGGACCATCTCCCTGCTCAGCGCACTCGGTCTTGTCGGTGTCACCGTGCCGCAACGTCAACTCCACATGAGGTTGACGGGACTTGCCGCTGGTGACGACGTAATCAACTAACGTCCATTCATCATCAACGGAGGCACTGATCTGCTGTTGAACCAGCGCGATGATGTCACCGTCATAGATCTCTTTCTTCTTGTCCGCCAAGAGCTTGAATTGCTCAAACACGACCTGCAACTGCTCGCCGGTTAACGTGAACCCCAGCGTCTTGGCACGATCGGCTAACGCCGCGCGTCCGCTGTGTTTCCCCAGCACCAAATCCGTTTTCGAAAATCCGACTTCTTCGGGAGACATGATCTCGTAGGTGCTGCGTTCTTTCAGCATGCCGTCCTGGTGGATTCCCGATTCGTGCGCGAAGGCATTTCTACCAACGATGGCCTTGTTGCGTTGCACCTGAATACCGGTCGTTTTGCTGACCAGCCGGCTCGCCGGAACCAAGCGTTGAGAATCGATCTGCGTACGGCATTGATAAAAATCGTTGCGCGTCTTCAATGCCATCACAACTTCTTCCAATGCCGCATTGCCGGCCCGTTCGCCAATGCCGTTGATCGTGCATTCGATCTGCCCTGCCCCGGCCGCCACGGCGGCCAAGCTATTCCCGACGGCCATGCCGAGGTCGTCATGACAGTGCGTGCTGATCACGGCCTTATCGATATTGGGCACACGATCGCGCAACATTTTGAAGCGATCGTAGATCTCGCTTGGCGTGGCATAGCCCACAGTGTCAGGAATGTTCACCGTGGTCGCTCCTGCATCGATCGCCGCTTCAACCACGCGGCACAGAAAATCATATTCTGTGCGACAGGCATCCTCGGGCGAGAATTCCACGTCATCGCAATAGCTGACGGCTCGCTTCACACCTGCGACCGCGCGTTCAACGATCTCGTCCGGCGTCATTCGCAGCTTGAATTCGCGGTGAATCGCACTCGTCGCGAGAAAGACATGAATCCGCGAACTCGGCGCGTGCTTGACCGCTTCCCACGCCGCATCGATGTCCTTGTCGCTGCAACGAGCCAAACCGCAAATGGTTGAACCTCGAACCGTTTGCGCGATCTGCTTGACCGATTCGAAGTCACCCGGGGACGCAATCGGAAACCCGGCTTCGATGATGTCGACGCCCATTCCGGCGAGCAACTGCGCCACCTCCAGCTTCTCGGCCAGGTTCATGCTTGCGCCGGGGGACTGTTCCCCGTCACGCAGCGTGGTGTCGAAGATCCGAATCATCCTGGGTTCCGATTGATCCGCCTGATCGGGGGTGGCTTCCGTGACCGAAGTGGGATGCGACATCGTAAGTGGTACCTTTGAACCGATGGGTGTAGCCGCGAATGAAACAAAAAAACCCGAGTCGCGCGGGCGACTCGGGTTCATTGTCTTGTCTTGCATGGACCGCAATGGTCCGTCCAAACCCTCATCATCCGCCTGTGTGGCGTCCTAGTAGCAGTAGCGATAGGAGGGGAGGCTGGATTTGCATGATCGTATGGTAGGCAAGAGCACCTGCGAACGTCAACGGTTCGCGCAAGTTTTTCTAGCCCGCATCGAATCTCCGAGGTTGTGCTTCGCTATCGGACGACCCCGCCCCTGCCGATTACCGAACAGAAAGCGTCGAGAACAGCGATCAACCGCGAGGTCTTAGGCCGCAGCTGCAGGAATCTCTTTCCCCTGCAACTGATAGACGTACCGCAATACCTCAGCGACCGCCTGATAATGGTCGGCAGGAATCACGTCCCCGACCTCGACCGTCTTGTACAACACCTGCGCGAGCGGCTTTCGCTCGACCACAGGAACCCCGTTCTCGAGAGCCAAACGACGGATCTTTTGTGCCAACACGCCCGCCCCTTTGGCTAGCACCACAGGTGCCGGCATCGTGAGCGGATCGTACTGAATGGCAATGGCGAGCTCGGTGGGATTGCTGACCACGACATCCGCCTTGGGGACTTCCGATTCGGCACGCTGCATCATGAGCTGACGTTGGACCATCCGCCGCCGAGCGGCAACTTGTGGATCACCCTCCGTTTCCTTCAGTTCGTCCCGAATCTCTTGATCCGTCATCATTAGATCCTGTTCATGCTTCCACTTTTGAAATGCGTATTCGAGTATCGCCAGAACGAACAGTGCCCCGCCGATCCAGACACAGGTTCCCAGGAGACAGTCGAAAAGAGTGGATGCGATCTGCGGCACGCTTTGCATCGCCAACCCAAGAATGGCGTCGCTGTAGTGCCGCAGCGCAAAATAGGCCACGACGGCGATGACGGCTACTTTGAAAAGCCCGAAACCGAGTCGAGCCATGCCTTGAAGCGAGGCGATTCGTTTGACGCCTGACAGCGGACTGATATGGCTGAGCTTGGGTGTCAGTTTCTTCGTGCTGAAGATAAACCCAGTTTGCGTCAAGTTGACCAGGATTCCGGCTACCAACATCGCAAGCAACATCGGCACAGCCGCGAAGGCCAATCGCCCTGCCGCCGCCAAAAGCCAGTTTGCAGCATCGCCGGTTTCCAGCGATGCGATTCGTGGTGTCGAAAGTGCCTCGGTGATGGCAGATGCCAAGTGCTCCGCCGCCGGTGCGCCGAGCAACCACAAGGATGCGACCGCTGCCAGTAGTAGGCCCGCCGAGGTCAAGTCCTGGCTCCGAACGACCTGCCCTTCTTCACGGGCCTGACGTCGTCGTCGTTCGGTTGCTGAATGCTTCTTGTCGCCACTGGTGTCTGCCATCGGCCTCTCCCCTTCCCTGTCGGATTACCAAAGACCGCTGATCTTCGCTGCCACGGCGGTCAATTCCTCCTGGAAGACCAAGCCCGCGGACCCGATCGTGATCGCCAACACCACCAACATCGCAAGGGCGTTGATGCTGAGACCAATCGCCAGCACATTGATTTGCGGCAATGTGCGGCTAATCAGTCCGGTGACCAAATTGCTCAACAACAATGCCGCGATGACGGGTGCGGCGACGCGCACGCCCGCGGCCATGCCTGACGACAACTGTTCGATGACCAGATTCATCATCGAGTCATGGAATTCGACACTCCCTGCGGGCATGGCGTAAAAGCTGTCCAACAGCACCGCAAGCAACACGCGGTGGCCACCGACAATCAACATGATCGCCGTGACGAGCAGTCCCACCAGACGAGCGACCGAGGGCATGCTGCTTGACGTTGTCGGATCGACTGCGTCTCCAAGCTGCATTCCGCCGGTGCTAGTGATCATTTCCCCACCCAACTGCAATCCCGTGATGATCAATTGAACGGTCGCGCCGATCAACAGTCCCAGAAGCCCTTCTCGCGCTAGCGCGATCGTCAGTTCGATCAGATTGTCGATGTGTGGCAGCGTCTCGATCGGCGTCTCGTTCGCGACCGGTGGCAGCACCAAAACCGTCAGCGCCACGGCCAGGAACGCGCGAACGCGTTTGGGAACGCCCACGCCCACGGCCGGCATGGCCATCAACAACGCGCTAAGTCGAGTCATCACCAGCACGCCCAGGACCAGGTGGTCCACCAACCACTGCGCGAGCGATTCCATCAGGGCGAACCTGCATTCTCAAAGACGACACGCGTGAATTCGACCATGCGTGTGACCAGCCAAGGTAGACAAGCGATCAACACGGCTGCCATCGCCAAAATCTTGGGGACGAAAGCCACCGTCTGATCTTGAATTTGCGTCAACGCTTGCATCAACCCGACGAGCAGTCCCGCCGCCATGCCCACCAACAGCATCGGGGCAGCGATGATCACAGCCGACATCAAAGTCGCGCGGCAAAGATCTACGGCAGTTCCAGCGTCCATGATCCAATTCGCTCCGTCAGCCTATGGTGCCAAAACTGTCCATCAGCATTTGCACCACCAAACGCCATCCATCGACCAATACAAACAACAACAACTTGAACGGTAGTGATACGACCTGTGGTGGAAGCATCAACATCCCCATCGAAATCGTGACGCTGGCCACAACCAGATCGACAATCAGGAAAGGCAAATAGATTTGGAAACCCATCAAGAATGCTGTCTTCAGCTCACTCAGGATGTAGGCAGGCAGCAGGACGCGTAGCGGCACGTCTTCAAAACTGCTTGGCATCGGCGCGTCAGGATCCATGTATTGATAAAACAGATGAACATCGTCGTGATTGCCAGCCACATCGATCTGACGCGACATGAATTCGCGGATCGGAATGGAGCCCGCCTCGTAGGCCTCCTCCAAAGTCATGGAAACTTCTGGATTGGTATACGGCTCAACGGCATCGTGGTAGACGCGTGTCCAAACGGGTGACATGACGAACAAGGTCATGAACATTGCAATGCTGGTCATCACCTGACTTGGCGGCAGCGACTGCAATCCAATCGCTTGTCGCAACAATCCCAACACAATGATGATGCGAACGTAGCAGGTCGTCATCAGCAGAATCGCTGGCGCCAAACTCAACACGGTCAGCAACAGCAGCACTTGAAGACTGCTTGCCATTCCTTCCGGGCTCGCCCACTGCTCCGGTCCACCGCCCATCATTTCGAGCGTCTCAACCGGAACTGTCACGGGCGCTTGCTGCAAGAGTGAAGGCGCGCTAGGCGAATCGCTCTCCTGTGCCGACAGGCTCGTCGTTGCGATTGCCAGGGCAATCAGCATCAATCGTGAATAGACCAGTCGGCTCAACGTACATCTGCTCCGGGAGATTCGGTCAACGTGACCGCCCGGAGGTTAGGAAATGCAAAGAGCCGAGCGAAAGGCGAATGTCGGTCGCAATCCTCGGAAACTTAAGCAGAAAAACCGGTCGACGCCGAAATTATTGGGCGTAGATCTGATACAGCATCAGGTACACCAAAACGCCAGTGACCGAGACATACATCCACGCGGGATATGCGAATCGGACGAGTCGTTTATGAGCGGCGATCCGGCCACTTCTTGCCAGCAACACAGCTTTGATGGCCAAGAACGGAACCAACATTGCTAGCAACAAATGCGTGACCAGGATTCCATAGTAGGTGTATCTCACAGCATCGGGGGCGATCGCGGGATCGGTAGGAAACCGCTTGTTCCACGACCCTGTCGCCTGATGCAGCGCGAGCTTATGAAAGAGATAGACGAGAAGAAACAACGCACTCACCCCGAGCGCTCGCAACATCATCTGCTTATGGACGCGAACGCGACCCTTCTTGATGTTGACCAAACCGAGCACCAACAGCACGGTCGCAGTGAGGTTGAGCGCGGCCGTGAGGTGGGGAAGATTGTTTGCGAGAAGCTGCCACATTACGCAGACTCTCCATTGATCATGCCACGAATTTTCTCCTTGAGCTTCTTCAGTTGCGGCTCTTCAGGCCAGCTATAGAAGCCTTCGATCTCTCCTTTCGGATCGACCAGCACGAACCGTTCGCTGTGGAATTTTTGATCCACGGGCTGGCGATAAATCTCGGCGCCGATTCGGCGGATGTACGTCAGATCGCCAGTCATGAACAACCACTGCTCAGGGTCGGCGCCAAAACGTGCCGCATATTCGCGGAGGCGTTCCGGCGTATCCGTCTCAGGATCAACTGAAATCGCAACAAACTTTACGCCCTGCCCTTCAAACTCATCCTGCAACTCCTTGAGTTTCTGATTCTGTTGCACACAAATGCTGGGGCAGGTGCTGAAGAAAAAGCTCACGACATAGGGCTGCCCCAATAGCTCTTCGCTTTTGACGGTCTTCCCGCTGCGTTCGGTCAACTCAAACCGACTCAGCCATTCTTCGTCCTCCGGCGGATGACTCGGATCAGGGTTCTCAATCGCGGCCAGCTCATCGTCCGTGATTTCGTCATCGGCGTTCGAAAACACAACATCTTGAGGTCCTGGCCCGGACGCCGGTGGGCGGCGCATCACACGAAAGGCGACGCCGAGTCCAACGCCAACGACCAGAATCATCACAACGTGCAAAAAAGTACGCATCGACCACTCTCTAAACAATGACGTCAACTTTGCGGCTTCCCCGCATCAGACGCCACGCCAAGAACGACGTGACCGCTGCTGCAGCCGCAGTAACCAACCAACAGACCGAAGGGGACGGCAAGAATCCCGCAGATGAAAAATCGACCTCGGGAAACATCAATCGACGCATTTCCACCATGGAGTAGCTGAGCGGGTTGACTCGCATCAAGCCACCGAGAATCCATTGGCCGATGCTTGCCTCACTGCCCAGTGCAGGGATCGGGAAGAACGTGCCACTCAACAGCCACATCGGCATGAGCCCGAGCATCATGATCGCGTGGAACCCTTGAGTACTCTCCATGGGCCATGCGACGATCATTCCAAGTGAACACATCGCAATCGCGACGAGCGCCAGCAGCGCAAGCAGAGGCACGAGTGACCATCCCGGGGCCGCCGTTCCCACGGCTAGCACGAGGGCAAGGAAGAATACGGCTTGGACCCAAGCAATCGCCGAGCCTCCCAAGACCTTCCCGGCCAATACCGGCCATCGTCCCACAGGCGCCACCAACACCGCCTGCATGAATCCCTCGCGACGATCTTCGATCACCGAGATCGTCGAGAAGATGGCGGTGAACAATACGATGAGTGCGACGGTGCCAGGCAAAAAGAACTGCAGGAAGTTGAGTTCACCCGCGCTTTGAAACGCGCCGCTCAGTCCCGTTCCAAACAGCAGCCAAAAGAGCAGCGGTTGCACGATCGCGGCCGTCACGCGATTGCGTTGTCGAAAGAATCGCACCCACTCCCGCTTGGCCAGCATCCATGCGGCACCCACACCATCCCCGAATCTGGCGTCGGGGATCGATGGTTGCGTCGAAGGCGACGGACGTTCCGCCAATCGTTTGTCGACAGGATCTGAGAGCGTGCTCATGGAGCTGATTTAAGTGCGGTTGATGGCGACAGCGTTGGAAACGTGTTCCCTTATCGACTGACGAATTCCTGGCCAGTTTTGGCAACAAAAACATCTTCCAGACTCGGACGACCGATATTAATCGTCTGAGCTTTGTCGCCGAGTGTTTCGACGAGGGAAGGGACAAGGGTAGCAGGCGATTCAGTCTGCAATCGGAACTGGTGATGCAACCGTTGAGGTGACAGCCCGAGATCTTCTCGCAGTATCCGATCAACGCCGCTCACGTCATTCGCGATGACCGTGACGACACCGTCTCCCATTTCCGCTCGCAACTCATGCGGCGAACCGTCTGCAATGATTTTCCCCTCGGACATGATCGCAACACGATCCGCCTTGTCTGCTTCTTCCAACAGGTGAGTCGTCAGCAGCACGGCAATTCCCTCGTCCGCCATGCCTCGAACAGCGTCCCAAAGGTTCAGCCTGGCAGAGGGATCAAGTCCCGTACTCGGTTCGTCGAGCAGCAGCAAACGTGGACGATGAAGCATCCCTTTGGCTAGCTCAACTCGCCGCTTCAAGCCTCCCGAGAGTGACTCGCAGAAGTCTTTCCGCCGATCAGTCAATTTGAGTTGTTGTAACAGCTCGTCACGACGCTGCACCAACTCCGCACCCTGGATTCCATAAAGCGCACCCTGACAAGCGATGTTC
>JBPCVD010000619.1:0-7336 GCA_051010815.1 Rubripirellula sp. | reverse complement strand
GCTGTTGCTACGGCTATGGGGCGATCGCCATTTCACGGCGGTGATGGTCACTCACAATGTTGCGGAATCAATTCTGCTTTCCCATCGGATCGCCATCATGCGTGAGGGTCAGATTGTGCAGCAACTTGAGAACCCATTGCCATGGCCCCGAGGGGAATCGCTGCGTTCGACGTCGGAGTTTGGGACGTTCTACGGAAAGGTAAGCCAAGCGTTGCGAGGTGGACATTGAGTACGTCAGGACGCGACTCCAACGATTCACACCATATGCCGAGCGTGCCATACAGCCCATCCAACGGCAGCCGCAGCGAGCCAATCGCGACGCCGAAACAGAAACGTTATCAAGAGGCGTTGCTTAGCTTGGTGTTGGTGATCGTCGTCGCCTGCTTTGCGCTCGCCGTGTGGGAGGCTGTTGTCTGGTGGTTCGAATTACCCAAAGCGCTGCTGCCAACGCCTCGTCAATGCTGGAAAGCTGCGGTTGAGGAACGAGAGGCACTGTTCTGGGGCACATTGTCGACGGGTATGGGTGCAGTTTGCGGACTCCTATCGGCAATTGTGATCGGCTGTACGTTGGCCTTGGTGTTCAGCCAGTCGCGGAGTATTCGACTCGCCCTGTTCCCCTATGTGATCTTGTTGCAAACCGTACCCATCGTCGCGATCGCTCCCCTGCTCATCATTTGGAGCGGGTACACGTTTCGGACGGTCGTCATTGTGACCGTGACCGTTTGCCTGTTCCCCATTGTTCAAAGCGTGACCAGCGGCTTGTTGACCACCGATCCCGAGTCTCGAGATCTGTTTCGAATGTATGGAGCAGGAAGATGGAAAAGGCTGTGGCGTCTGCAAGTCCCCTCCTCCGTTCGGAACTTGATGCTGGGAACGCGGACCAGCAGCGGGCTTGCCGTGATCGGAGCCATCGTCGCTGAGTTCTTTGTCGGAAACGGTACAAACTACGATGGATTGGGAACGCTGATGACAGGCTGGCAAGCACGAACTGAGACGGACGCATTGATTGCGGCGGTGTTTGCCTCAGCGATATTGGGACTGGCGATCTTTGGCGTGGTCCAGCTGATCTCGGCGACGGTGTTGAGTCGATGGACACGATTCGATTGAGCTACGCAGTCGTGCGATCTAGGCAGACGTGAGTCATTTCGAAAAGTGAGTCGCGTCGTGCTGGGGGTTCAAGTTGCCCCGAGGTAACGCGATACTACGATCTGCATCCCACGTTCTCGGAGATTCGATCCAGTGACACGATTCGCTTTCGCGTTTGCCGTTTTCGGCATGCTCATTGTCACCGGTTGTTCATCACCATCTTCGTCTGATTCGAATTTGGTCGGTGGCGCTGGGTCATCGGGAAGATCGTTGGCTGCAATCCAATTGAATTGGTACCCCGAATCGGAACATGGAGGTGTTTATCAGGCGGAAGCGGATGGGACGTACCTTGAAGCGGGCTTGGAGGTCGACATTCGACCCGGTGGACGTGCGACGCCCGTCTCACCTGAGTTGGAGCTTGGACGTGTGCAGTTCGCCTTTGCCAATGCGGACGATGTCGTTGTCTATCGACGCCAGGGAATGGACATCGTTGCGGTACTCGCCGCCCTCCAAGACAATCCGCGTTGCATACTGGTCCGCGAAGATAGTGGTGTCGATTCCTTCGAGACGCTCTCAGGTATGACGCTGCAGCGGCAAGTTGGAAGCCCCTATCTTGAATTCATGCGTAGACGCGGAATTCTCGATCAGGTTCAGGAAGTTCCCTACCACGGCAGTGTCTCTTCACTTGTTGGTGACCCCAAAATTGCTATCCAAGCCTATTGCTTTGCGGAGCCACTGCTTGCAGAGCAACAGGGCGTGAAGGTACGCAAGCTCATGGTGAGTGATCTCGGCTGGAATCCGTACTCCAGTGTGCTGGTAACCACGGGGAAGCTGATCCGTGAAGAGCCTGAGCTCGTTCGACGTTTTGTCCAAGCAACACAGAAGGGCTGGCAGCACTACATGTCGGATCCGAGTGCGGGAAACGCTGCCATTCTGCAAGCCAACCGACATGGCATGACTGCGGAAGCTTTGACTTTCGGCAGCGAGGAGATGCGAGCGTTGGCGGTTGTTGAGGGAATGTCGAACGACTCGATCGGTCAGATGACGTTGCAACGCTGGACGGAATTGGTCCAAGAGATGGATCGACTCGATCCAGGGTCCGCGGGGACAGTCAAGCCGCAGGACTGTTTTACCGATCAGTTCCTGGCGAACACCGACTGATCTATTGCCCTGACGGCAACCTTGAAATCGACAGCGTCGCACGCCGGTGCGAGCTGTCTAGCACTTGCATACTGATCGTGCGGTTACGCAGCGCGACGGATCGGATTGGATCTTCGGGGCTGCGTGGGACCGATATGGCGGCCGAGCGTTTCGATCTCCAGGCGGAGCAGTTGTTTGACGACATTCGCCGCAGTCGGTCGCTCCAGCGGATCATTGGATACCATCGTCTCCACCAGTTCGGCGACGGGCTCAAGCAGACCTTGATGAACTTGCTCCGTGCAGGTCAACCATTGCCAGAGGACACGCCCTAGAGAAAAGATGTCCATGGCAGGCATGGCTGCCATCTCGCCGGCAAGTGCCTCCGGCGCTGAGTACGCCGGTGTGCCACGATAGTGGTGATTCGGAACGGTGTGGATCCTCGAGGCAAAACCGAGGTCGACAAGAGTCACATGGCCACGCGGCCCCACCATGGCGTTTTCAGGTTTGACATCTCCATGAACCCATCCCGTTCCATGAAGCGAATCGAGAGCCTGTGCGACTTGGCGAACCAACCACAATGCAACGGGCAGCGGTTTACGGACTTCGACATCCAAATGCTGCTTCATGGATTGCCCCTCTAGTCGTGGCATGACCAGGTATGGCAATGACGCGGTGGTCGAGGCATCCAGAACAGGCACGAGATTTGGGTGCACAACGCCGGTAGCGGATGCGATGAACTGCAAGATCTGACGGCGACCCTCGAGTTGATCTTGGCCCTCAATCGCACGTTTGATCACGTAATCCCAACGTGGGCTTCCTGCGGCGTCTGCAGGTTGTGCCAGCGACAATTCTGCAGAGTTGCTTTCGTGAATGCTTTCCCCAATTCGCCAAATGCCCAAGATCGATGGCCGGGCATCTGCGCTGCGAGCACGATTCGTTGATGCGTTTGTCACTGCTGGGAATCCTATGCTGTCAAATCCTGGATGCAATCTCAGCCGGGTGCACCGACTATCTGTTGGATCGACTATTCGGCCGCGCAAGTGCGCATCGATTTTCGTTTTGTCGCAAACTTTTCATGGTTTGGCTCATTTTCTTGATTCCCACCGTTACCGTTGCCCGGCAGCTACATTTCGTTTGACATGCGGATGACGAAAACAGTTTTTCGGCCTAGCGTCCGACGGCGAAAAAAAGCGACTCTACGGTCACCGATTTCGGTCTCGTCCCGCAGACGGATCGAAGCGTTTTGAAATGGCGATGAGTGCCGACCTTGAACCACGACCCAAACTCCCCCGTCCTCGAAATCCGTGACTTGCAAAAGTCATTTGGGGATTTGCATGCATTACAAGGAGTGACGTTCTCGCTGAATGCGGGGGAACGTCTCGCGTTTCTCGGCCCCAATGGTGCCGGCAAGACGACCCTCATTCGATGTCTGTCTGGACTGACGAAAGCCGATAGCGGAGAGATTCGACTTTGCGGCCGGCCGATCGGATCGGGTGACGCTCGTAGCTCCCTTGGCTTGGTTCCCCAGGAGATCGCCCTCTACGGCGATCTGACCGTCCGTCAAAACCTGGCGGCGTTTGGCAAGTTCTATGGGTTGAAGCGAGCTGAGTTGCGTGACCGTCTGGACTGGGCGTTGAATTGGACTGGCTTGGCGGACCGAGCGACCGATTTTGTTGAAGGTTTTAGCGGAGGGATGAAACGCCGCGTCAACCTCGCCTGCGGCGTCATGCACTCTCCTCAGGTCTTGCTTCTGGATGAGCCGACCGTAGGCGTGGATCCTCAGAGTCGGCAGCGGATCTTTACGATGTTGGACGAGTTGAGCCAGGCAGGGACGTCGATCCTACTCACGACGCATCATCTGGACGAAGCGGAAGAACGCAGCGACCGAATCGTGATTTTGGACCAAGGGCAAGTCGTCGCGGATGGCACGATTGACCAGTTGGTCGAAGCATCCGTGGGCGCTTCGCGTTTGGTGCGGATGCGCATCGACCGACCGCTCAGTGAACCACTCCGAATTCGCGCTCCCAGGTCAAATGCGGCGAATTCAACAGCCGACACCTTCGGAGCACTCGGGGAAGTCGGAGATCGACTAGTTTCGACGCGCATTGATGACGTGTCGCTGCATCTTCCACGCTTAATCGATACTGTGCGACGAAGCGGCTACCGCGTCGACGATGTCGAGGTCCAGGCACCTTCGCTGCACCATGTGTTCCTGCATCTGACAGGCTACGAGTTGCGAGACTAACGCCTTTCGAGGGCAGGGAAACTGCGATCATGATTCTGACCGTACTTCAAATCAGCGTCCGGCGTTTGCTTCACAATCGTGTTGAGCTGGCGTTGACGTTCCTAGTGCCGATCGCGTTCTTCAGCATTTTCGCGGTCATCTTCGGTGGCGGTTTAGGAAGTGGAAGCACGCCGAAAATCAAAGTGGTTGCGGTGGACGAGGTCGGTTCACCGGTCAGCCAAGAGGTCATCGAGTCATTACAGTCCCAAGCCACGCTGCGTTTCATGCGTGACGTGGATCCGAGCTCGTTGAGCCGCGACAAAGCGGAGAGCCTGGTACGGGGTGGCAGCGCGACGATGGCGATCGTGTTGGGCGAAGATGAGGGGCAACTTGCAGCTGATTTGTTAGCGGACTCTTCCGACCAAGTCGCTTCACAAGTGGTGTCGGCGGTGGTGAATCGAGCCATGATGCTGGCCGAAGCTGAAAGCCAGGTTTCGCAACTGGGGATCAGTGGATCGGGCGAACAGCGTGAGTCCGAGAGTGCCGGAGACCCGGATTCTCTCGCGAGTGAAACGAGCTCTGATGCGATCGGTATCGAGGAGTCGCTTCATCGAAGCGTCGAGGTCATCGACATTATGGGCGAAGGCAAGGCGAATCCAGTCGTCAGCATGTATGCCTCGGGAATCGCGGTCATGTTTCTGCTGTTTGGTGCGACGGGAGGTGGCGGAGCCTTGTTGGAAGAACGAGAGAATCAAACGTTGGATCGCCTACTCTCGACGCACCTCTCGATGGACCAGTTGTTGCTCGGGAAGTGGTTTTATATGACAGCGATCGGGGTGCTGCAGGTCGGCGTGATGTTTGTATGGGCTCAGCTTGTGTTTGGCGTCGACGTGGTGGGGCATCTCGACGGATTCATCATGATGACGGTCGTGACCGCTTTGGCGGCCTCGGGTTTCGGCCTGTTTCTGGCCACGTTGTGCAAGACGCGTGGGCAACTGAATGGCTTGTCGGTGGTCCTGATTCTGACGATGAGCGCGCTCGGTGGTTCGATGGTGCCGAGGTACTTGATGAACGACCAATTGCAGCAGTATGGGTTATGGACGTTCAACGCCTGGGCCCTCGACGGCTACAACAAAGTGTTTTGGCGCGAGTTGCCGGTGGAGTCTCTAGCACCACAGTTGGGCGTGTTGTTGATGAGTGGATTCGCGTTTCTGTTGGCAGCTCGAATGCTCGCCGTTCGCTGGGAAGCCGACTGAACCATCCCCCGCTGCCGAGAAGGTCTCCGACCAGAAAGTGGAGGAAAATCCCTGCGTCGAACGCAAATAGCTTCAGGGATGATTGCTTGATGGGTTTCCGATCCATTACCTTTATCGGCTTTGACTATCTATCAACCAATCCATTCAATTGAGAACGACCATGGATTCTTGGCCGATTGGCGTCTTTGCCTCTGTTGACGCGGGCTTGGGCGTCGCGTGGGACGTGATTGCACAACTGAAGGTCCCGACGATTCAGCTGCACGCGCCGAATCCCGAAAACCGCAATCAGCAAGCAGCGGAGACATTCAAGGCTCAGCTCGGTGAGATGGGCGTTCGTTGCACGGCTGTCTTTGGCGGCTTTGAGGGTGAAAGCTACGCGGACATTCCCACCGTAGTCCGGACCGTTGGTTTAGTTCCCAAGGAAACGCGACAGAGTCGGTTGGAAGAGATGTTTCAAATCTCGGACTTCGCCAATTGGCTAGGCTGCGACACCGTTGCGTTGCACCTCGGTTTCATCCCCCATGATCCGCAGGCCGATGGGTACAGCGACATCGTGGATGTCACACGCCTGCTATGCGACCACTGCAAAACACACGGTCAATTCCTGCACTTGGAGACGGGACAGGAGACGGCGGAAGGATTGTTGGAGTTCATCGCGCAGGTCGGAAGAGAGAATCTGAAGATCAATTTTGATCCGGCCAACATGATTCTGTACGGCACGGGCGAACCTATCGATGCGCTTCAAAAGGTTGGCGCTCATGTGCGCAGCATTCACTGCAAGGACGGCACTTGGAGCGATCAGCCTGGCGAGACCTGGGGTGCAGAGGTACCGTTGGGGCAAGGCGCGGTTGGGATGGAGACCTATCTGCGGACGCTCAAGGAGATCGGTTATGTCGGGCCACTCACGATAGAACGGGAGATCCCGCAGGACGCGGAGCGTCAAAAAGCCGAGATTGGCCAGGCCATCGATTTGTTGACCAAGCTGCGAGCCGAGATTCTAGGTTAACAGGCTGCAGATTCCGCTTGAATCGCCTCGAAGTGATCAGCAGAAGAACGTTCCCCGCTGCAACCTGACCTCCGCTGCGGCCTGCCACCCCGACGCTGCCTGATGCCCTGCGGCGAAGGCAGATTTTTGTCAAATTTCTTCCGCTCCAATCGGGGCCCTGCTGATCCGCAGGATCAGCAAGATTTACCGACTCGGCATCGCGCCGCGTAGATCCCCGCAAATTCGGAGGTTTTCGGGTGCCGGGGATGGGGCTCGCCGATGCAAAGAATGGCGTCAGTGCAGTCCAATTGCATTTGCAGTTCAGATCGCATAGCCTTTGCCGCTGCTTGGAAACTGCTCTGCGCGAATCCTGAACATGAAACCACACCAACCCCGCCGACGCTCGGATGTCGCTGGTATCGCCTGCTCCGCAGGATGCGCCGCGCACTGCGCGGCCGTGCCAGTGCTGGCCTCGATTGCGCCGACCATGGGATTCGGATGGCTGGCCGGGTCCGTGGTTCACCAGCTGGTGGCGGTGATTTGCTGTGTGTTGGTGGCTCGAGCGATCCTTCCGGCGTGGCGCCAACACCGCGACCATCTCGTCGCCGTATTTGCCAGCCTAGGGTTGTCCCTCATCCTGCTTGC
>JBPCVD010000618.1:0-3169 GCA_051010815.1 Rubripirellula sp. | reverse complement strand
AACAACCCTTATCAATCGATTGTTGCGCGTGCCATCGAGGTCGTGCACGCCTATGAGGAAGCATTGGAACTGATTCGATGCTACGAACCTTTCTCTCCTTCGCGATGCGAGTACGAACCGCGTGAGGCAGAAGGCATGGCGGCGACCGAGGCCCCCAGGGGTTTGATCTACCATCGATATCGGATGGATGACGACGGCAAGATCACGTTCGCCAAGATCGTTCCTCCAACGTCGCAAAACCAAGGTCAGATCGAGGCTGATCTTCGTCATTTCCTACCTAGCGTATTGAATAAGGATGACGCCACCATCGCACTCGATTGCGAGAAACTCATACGTAGCTATGACCCTTGTATCAGTTGCGCCACCCACTTCCTGAAACTGCAGATCGACCGAGCATGAAGCGGATGCTCTCGACTGTCGTGGTTGGCGTTGGCAGCCCGCATGGTGATGACATGGCGGGCTGGCACGTCGTTGACAGGCTCCGCGAATTTGGGTCAACCAAGACCGGCCTGAAGAAGGCCGCGACGCCGCACGACTTGCTCGACTGGTTGGCAGGCGTCAGCCATCTGCATGTGGTCGATGCCTGCGAGAATTCGTTCGGAGTTCAATCCGTCGACCTATCGGCAATGGACGAACTCGACTCTGGCAAGATGCTCATTCGATGGCACGTTGATCGAACCACAACTCGGGAATCGATCGGCGTTATCCCCTCGACCCACAGCCTGTGCTCGCATCAGCTTGGTCTCCCCGAAGTGATTCGTTTGGCCAAGGCTCTCGACCGTCTTCCTCCCCGCGTAACGTTGTGGGCCGTTGCGGGAGAGAACTTCTCGCCGGGATGCAATACAAGCGAGACATCAAGGCAAGCCGTCGAGCTCGCGACGCATCTGATTCGTCGCGCAGTGAGTCTTTGAGCGGCAAACGCATTCACCGACCTAGGATCGAAGCACCAACACGGGGCAATGTGCCAGTCGGATCACTCGCTCGGCTACGGAACCCAACAACATATGTTTGAAGAAACCGTATCCATGGGAGGGCAACACAATCAGGGTCGCACCCTCGCTCTCGGAAAAGTTTGCGATCTCTCGTCCCGGATCACCCACCACAACATGGACACGAACGCCATCGTACTTGCTGTCCGCGAGTTTCTCGCGCATGTACTTACTCGTCGACACAATTCGGCTCTCATCGTCGACCGTTCCGTACAGATTCCCCGGCTCCATCGTCGCCAGTTCCGCCAACACATGGATGACATGAACCGTCCCGTCTGTACCGGCAATCTCTAACGCCTGATCGAGCGCAGCGATGGAGACGTCACTGAAATCTATGGGGACAATGGTAACTTTGGAAGTTAACCCAGACATATCCAATGCTCCGTTTGACGTGAGAGTGCTGAGCAGCCGACAAGCTATCTGAAAATACAGCAAACAAAATGCCACCAAATCGCGACTGGCGACTCGAGCTGAGATTGTAGGTCATCGCAACGCGGCATGGGGCGCCCGAGCCCACCAGAATGCGAACACTGGGATACGAAGATACGGTTAGCAGGTTTGCACGCATGTCGACCTCCCCGACACATCATGGCGAACCCAATTCGACATCGTCGGGCGGATACCTCGGGTTTTGGAAGACACCCCTCCACCCACCAATCCATGGTTTTCAATTTCTTCGATTCTATCCAACACACTAACTACGCTTTGACTAGCCGCTGATCTACTGCTCCTGTTCTGCAAAGATGACAGGCAACTTTTGCTACTGACCGATGGCGAAGCGGGTCGCCGATTGGAATCCACCCACGAGTTTGAAAAGTCATCGATCTTGTCGCCGACAAAGTGGTCATCATCGCCGCGGCGGCCACACTGGTGAGAACCTCCACAAGTACCAACAGTGGGTCGCCTCACGAGACTTGGCAGAGCCTGCGATTGGAAGCCTTGCTTCCGCTGACCACATCGACCTGTTTCTGGCGACGAGATTGATGCTTGAACCGGCGACAAATTTTGCCGGTTGAGCAGACTATCGCGATCGACACGCTTGGTCGAATTCGCCGCATGACCCGATTTTTCAATGAGCTCCGCGTGACCACGAGATTCCGGCACGACGATGTCACACGACCGACGCTGAACCATGTGCGAACGTGTCAATTCCGCGCTTTTGTGGGACGATTCGCACGCAATTCAGTCTGTTGAATCCTTCGCCGTGACAGATTTGCGGATCATGCGCACCGGCGAAGAATTCTACAGCGACACCTGCCGCAGACGACGATGAACGACTCTACGTGGTCGAAGAGCCAGCGGGGCATCACGGCTCATCAAACAAAACGATTAAGAAAGTGACAAGGATGAAGAACTTCTTCGCGATGATCGTTGGTGCGATCACGGTGACATTTGCCAGCGGCAGTCATGTAGATGCGGTGGGTCTGTTCAGCCATGATCTTTGCGGCTTGGCGTGTTGCGATACCGGATGCGACACGTGCTGCGATGCAGCCCCCTGCTGCGACGACGAGGCAGTCCCTTGCTGTGACGACGATGCTTGCGATGGCTGTATCGGTTGCGGAAAGCCAAGCATCAGTTGCGATTGCCTTGGTCGGATGAAGTTGCTGGGTTGTTTGAAACCGAGCGATCATTGCTTCGACGATTTCATCAGCCCCATGATCAACTTTGTCCACTTCGAGGACCCGCGGACGCTCACTGAAGTTCGTCCAATCTACCTGTATCACAATCTTCCGAATCGTGTTGGCTCCCTCGGTTTGCCTGGGGGATCGGTTCAACTCTTCGCACTGCAAATTCGTCTGGCTTTGACCGAGAGATTGAGTTTGATCGCGGTCAAAGATGGCTACATCATCGACGGTGTGAAGGATGGCACTCTGGATGATCTACTGGACGATGGTTGGGCGGCTGTTACCGCCGGCCTTAAGTACAACGTCCTTCGTGACACGCGTCGCGGACGTCTGGCGTCGGTCGGATTCACATATGAGATGCCTGTCGGCTCACGCCGGACCTTGCAAGATGTTGGGGACGGAGAGTTTCACATTTTCGGTTCTGGTGGCCTTCGTATGTGTGATGGCGATGCTCACTGGATGACTGCGTTCGGCGCTCGGATTCCAGTCGACAATGACATCCAAACGACGTCCATTCATTGGTCATCACACTTTGACGTCCGCATGACTCGATCC
>JBPCVD010000617.1:0-10975 GCA_051010815.1 Rubripirellula sp. | reverse complement strand
GAATCAGACACGTGGTTGGAAACCCACAGTTCTTTTCCGTCGGGCCGCAACGCCAGACTCACCGGATCAACGCCGACATCGATTCGACGGACGACTTGCTGAGTCTTCGCATCAATCACGTCCACCGAATCTGCGGGCGTGTTGACCACGAATACAGAATCTCCCTGCAACGCAATCGGCGATGCATGCGGGCTGACGAAAGTGGGATGCCCAACACTTGGCCGCGCACTGCCCGAAGCGCCGTCGCTGTTCTCGGAAGCGCCGTCGCTGTTCTCGGAAGCGATCGCGATGTTTGAATCATCTACCGGTCCCTTACCCAACACGACACCCATCGAAATGGAATGCAGACATACCAAGAAAACAATTTGGAATCTGGAGCTATCCAACGATCTTTCTCCGAGACGACTAGGTTCCGTAACGTGATTCAACTATCCGGTGTCTCCAACGAGGCTGCAACCTTTCCCTCTGATTTGATACGCAGCGTTACCATGCCAATCGGTTGTCGATGTCGTCCCCTTCGCGATCCGTGAGTTACTGAACCGGGCGTGTGCAGAATCGCATGTGGCCCCCGCTTGCCGATTGAACGTCAGTTCTTTCACTCGATCCTGATATCGCAGCGGATGCCGAGCGCAAAAGCGCAAAGAAGACTCTGAAGTCCCCTTGCCGCCTGAACACTTATAACTGTCATTGACGAGTGCGAAAGAAACATCTGCTGTTCCCATGGCCGATCAAAATCGGCCGCCGTCCAATAGGGCCTCCTCCAGGAGATCTTCCGCCACCGCTCGTAGCGGATCTCACAAGACAAATGGTGGGGCAAAGAAAGAAAATGGGACCAGGATTGGTATCCGTCGGAGACTCCGATGATCCGGATACTCGGATCGGAAAAGTCTCGCGATTCTGACGATGACACCCGCTTCCAGCAGGAAATGACTCGTCGGAGCCATATGGGAGTTTGCAGTTCGCAGGAATCGCGCGAAGATCGCTGATTCTTTTCCGTAGAAAACTCCGCACAACTGGGCCGCATCGCTGGCAGAGACAGGCTGGCACGGCCACAATCTCCGTCACAGTTCGCTAACCACTTCTTAACGCTTCCTTCACTGGTGCGACGTTGGAATTCGATGCTCTTATTCGCCTTTTGTTTGGCCTTGTCGGTGGCTTAGGGATATTCCTGCTAGGCATGAAACACATGTCCGACGGGATGCAGGCGGTCGCAGGTGCCAGCCTTCGGCGAATGATCTCCATTGTGACGAACAATCGAATCATGGCGACGATTGTCGGTGTGGTGGTGACGTGCGTTGTGCAATCCAGTTCGATCACGACAGTGATGGTGGTCGGTTTCGTCAACAGTGGCGTGATGGAACTGAGTCAGGCCATTGGCGTGATCATGGGTGCAAACGTGGGCACCACGATCACGGGATGGATTCTTGTGCTCAAGGTCGGCAAATACGGCCTGCCGCTGCTCGGAGTGTCTGCCTTTGGTTTCCTCTTTGCCCGGGGGGACCGGCTTCGATACTGGGCGATGGCGTTGATGGGCGTCGGGATGGTCTTCTTTGGCTTGGAACTGATGAAAGACGCGTGCGCAGTGATCAAGGAGACGCCTGCGTTCGAGCAGTCGTTTCAACGTTTCAGTGCGGACACGTATCTTGGCGTACTGAAGTGCGCGCTTGCCGGATGCCTGTTGACCACCCTTGTGCAATCTTCCTCCGCGACTCTCGGCATCACCATCTCACTGGCATTTCAGGGGGTCATCTCCTACGAGTCGGCCGCCGCTCTTGTGCTGGGTGAAAACATCGGGACGACCATCACCGCGTTTCTGGCTTCGCTTGGGGCAACAACCAATGCCAGACGAGCCGCCTATTTTCACATCATCTTCAACCTCTTTGGCGTCTTCTGGATCACGCTGATCTTCCATTGGTACATCCAGCTCATTCAATCGATCATCCCAGGTGATGTGACCGCCGTGACCATGGTCGACGGGAATGAAACCTTCCCCAACACAACCCCGGCGATAGCGGCGACGCACACGGTGTTCAATGTGGCG
This sequence comes from Rubripirellula sp., assembly GCA_051010815.1. GTDB lineage: Bacteria > Planctomycetota > Planctomycetia > Pirellulales > Pirellulaceae > Rubripirellula. The sequence continues at coordinate 8,934 of JBPCVD010000617.1, read as the reverse complement.
AACACCCTCATATTCCTTCCCTTCTTGCCTCTCTTTGTGCGCTTGCTGAATCGAGTCGTTCCGTCCAAGGACTACAAGGAAAAGTCGAAGTTGACCGATTTGGATATCCGCATGCTGGAGACGCCTTTGCTGGCGATCGAGCAATCACGAAATGAGATCGTGAAAATGAGCGCTGGCTGCGTCAAAATGCTGGACTGGGTTGAACAACTTCGTGAACAAGACGAACCGGATAAACAGCTGTCGGACAAACTGAACCATCGCGAACAGATTCTCGATGCCATGCAGGATGAAATCACGGTCTTCATCACTGACCTGTTGGTCAACGACCTTCCGCACTCGATTGCCGACGAAGCCAGAGGCCAACTTCGGATGGCTGACGAATACGAATCGATCAGTGACTATGTCGTGAACTTGCAAAAATTTGATCGCCGGCTTCGGCGTGACGGTCAGCGATTCTCGCAATCACAACGTGACGGGCTGAAGGAATTGAACGCCTTGGCGACACAGTACCTGAAGGGCATCAACGAGTGTCTTGCTCAGGATAAACCCAGCTCCATCACGAAGACGGACGCTGTTTCGAAACGGCTTCGTAGCGAAATCAAGCAACTCCGCCGTCAGCATCTGCAAGATCTGTCCAGTGGCGAAATCTCCCCTCTGGTTAGCGTCGCCTACCTGGCGACCTTGAATGCTTATTCGCGTGTCCGAGACCATACCGAGAACATTTCGGAAGTATTCCCGGGCGATAAGTAGCTCCACAGCCGGATCATGTGGCAATCGAAGAAGATTGCCAGGCAACGTGCTCCGCATTCGGTTTTCTCGATTCCGGCGTCTTCACGCGCACGCGTCAATCCAGCCCACTTCTGGCGCGTCTGAGATTCGGGGAGCACCCCGATTCGACTCGTTTCCCCTGTAAAAACCCACGATTCGTTGACCTCGAAAGATTGGCTTCGGGGAAGCAACGCGAGGACAAAATGGTGGATGCCAACTTTCCTGACGAATTGTTGTTAACGATTCGAACGCAGGCACGGCATACTGCCATAGAGGGAAACGATGGCCGAAACCAACGAGCGAAACGAAAACGATCGACGGAGCGAGTTCACGCAGCACTGGCTGTCAGCGGAGCCGTCCGTCTCGGCCTACGTATTTGCCGTGGTGGCAGGATTTCATGATGCCGAAGATCTCGTTCAACAGATAGCGCAAGAAGCGGCAAGGCGATTCGATCAGTACGACGTGACGCGTCCCTTTCTGGGGTGGGTTCTGTGGATCGCGAAGTCACGGGTAATCGATTTCTATCGCAAACGCGATGCGGATCCGCTGCTCTTTTCCGATGGATTGCTCGAACGACTTGGAGAGACCATCGCAGAACGAAAGTCGGCGTGCACCGAACGACGTGAGGCGCTCGAGCGATGCCTGGAAGGCTTGCCCGAGAAATCCCGGCAACTGCTCGACCTGCGATATGTCAAAGGGCTTCCTTCCTTTCGCATTGCCGAAACCGTTGGTTCGACTCATGGGTCGGTTCGTGTGTTGCTGACTCGCGTGCGGAACCGATTGGCCGATTGCGTCGAACGCAGGCTTGCGATGGAGAGCGAGTCATGACTATCGACAACACGTTGCTCGATCGGTTTCTGGATGGTGAGGCGAACGAGCAGGAGCAAGCGAAAATCGCACTCTGGCTGCAGGACGATGACAACCTTGTCAAATATGTCACGCGGGCCGAGCTTCATGCCAATCTGCGACGATCGCTCAAGCGACAAGAAATACAAAGCGAAGCCCTCGCATCCTGCACTGATGTGATCGTGTCGCGACTGGCCGACGAGAGCGATGCGGCAACTATCGATCGCGATGGAAACGCTTCCAAGAAGAATGGCGACAAGCTTTCTTCCCTCGGTCGAGGCCGTCGTCCCGCCCTCTTCGCAATCCTTGCTCTGGCGAGCGCAGCGATACTCGCGTATTCGATCTTCCGTCCCGCTCCAGATCGGAGAGAACCGACCAATGCAGGAGAGGATGTACTGCAGATTGCTACGATCGCTTATCAATCGAATGCCGCCTGGGCAGACAAAGGGCTCCGCCAAGGTCATTCGCTGAAACAAGGCGTGATCCAATTGGACGTCGGAATTGCTCGGCTTGATTTCACCAGTGGTGCAAAAGTCACGCTCCAGGGCCCCGCCGAGTTCGAGATCGAATCGGCGGATCGCACGCGACTGCATCACGGCACGTTAACTGCTCAGATTCCTTCCACCGCCATCGGTTTTCAGGTGCTGACGCCAGCACTCGATGTCGTTGATCTGGGAACAGCGTTTGGTGTTGCCGTGGCGGCCAATGGTGAAACGGACGTCTGTGTTTTCGAAGGCGAAGTCGAAGTCAGACCCGTCGGTGAAACACAGAAACCGAACCGATTGCTTCGCGAAGGCAATGCAGTTCGCTCGACAAGCACGGCACACGGGATCGAATCGGTGACTTATGAAACCTCACGGTTCGAGGATGGTTGGCCCGTCACGTCCGGCGTGTTGCAGGCGACGGGGCTGATGAAGTTCGTCGCTCCGGGGCCCGGATTCGTTCCCGGTCGCTACGAGGACGACGAGCACATTTCGGTCTTTCCAGAACGAACCGATGTGGTCCTCCAAGAGGCCGTCGCCGTCGACCTGACCCGACCGGGGCTTTACCAACGCATCCACCCAGTGGAACAGTTCCGCATTGAAGCGGGCCAACGCGTCCGCAGCTATCTGCTGCAACTTGATCCGCTGAGTCAACGCGAAGGCGAGCCCTTCTATCGGTCGCGAGTCGTCGGACAAATCACCTTCGATCGGCCGATCATTGGATTGATTTTGCGTTCCACCAAACTTAATGACAGTGATGCTGAGCTTGGCCATCCGCTGGGTGAATATGGGAAGACACGACGAGGAATTGAGCCACCCAGCGATGACCCCCAACCCAAACTGGGTCGAGACGAAGTGACGCTGAGCCCAAATCGCCGAACGCTGTCCGTCGATCTATCGGCAGCAATGGCAATCGACCAGATACGTATTATCGTTCGCGAGACAAAATAGGAAGGAAGAATGCATCACCTCAGACATCATCGACGAACTTTTCTACGCGGCGTCGGTGGCGCGGCTATGGCATTGCCCGCCTTGGACTCATTTGCCGCGACGTCCAATTCCGTGCCGATGCGAATGGTCTGTGTCGGCTTGAACTTCGGTTTCGTGCCTCAACTCTTCTTTCCGGAGCAGACGGGCAAGGACTATCGACTATCCGAACGCCTGCAACCGCTGAATGACTTCCGAAACGACTTCACGGTCTTTTCGGGACTCGATCATGGAACGGAAGGGCAAGGCGGACACGGAGGTGTTCATGCATACCTATCGGGAGTCTTGTCCAAGAATTCCAAAGGTATGCCGGAAGCGAATATCTCGTTGGATCAAAAGGCGGCGCAGCTTGTCGGTACAGAAACCCGATATCCATCGATTCAGGTTGCCAGTGGACACGATCCCAACAACTTGATCTCGTGGAGTGCATCCGGTGTCTCCATTCCGCCGGTGACTCATGTCCAAACGCTCTACGATTTACTCTTTCAAAAAGTCGATCCAGCACTTCGCAACAGTCGGCAAGCAAGCTATGCAGCCCGGTCCAGCATCCTTGACCTCGTCAAAACGGATGCGGAATACCTGCAACGAAAGGTGGGCGTCCGAGACCGTGAGAAGCTCGACCGCTACTTCACGTCTGTTCGAGAAGTCGAGCAGCGACTAACACAATCAAGCCAGTGGCTTGACAGGCCGAAGCCCACGGTCGACTACCACCTTCCACCAGGGGTGGACTCTCGCGATTTCGTCGATCGCGTGCCTCTCTATTACGACCTGATCGCGTTGGCATTGCAGACCGATTCGACGCGAGTCGCTAGCCTCGCCCTTGCCGACATTGGTTCCAACTATGGCGGTTTCAAAATCACTCGCGGCTATCATCAGCTCACGCACCACGGGAAAGTTCCCGAGTACATCACCGAGCTATCGATCATCGAGCAGTTTCATACCGAGCAACTACGCCGATTCCTTGATCGACTCCGATCCGTGCAGGAATCCAACGGGAAGTCATTGCTCGACAACTCGATGGTCCTCTTCGGTTCAGGGATGGGCAACGCCAGTTCGCATTCCAACAAGAACCTGCCGCTACTCCTAGCCGGCGGGGGTTTCCAGCACGGAGAACATAAATCCTATTTCAAGGATCAGGCGAGGAAAGAAGCAACTCCGGCCGGCAACCTGTATCTATCCATGCTGCAAAGGTTCGGGATGGAGGTCGACCAATTCGGGCTCGCCCGCAACACGCTCTCGGGCTTCGAGGTGTCGGCATGATTTCGGAAATGCATCGCAGTAACCGCATTCTGCTTTGGCTTGCATGCGGCATCATTTGGATCGCGGCAATGGCGTCGGCGGAGCCTGCGTGTGCAACCGATGCGATCCCCATCGATCCTTTTGTTGCCACGTACTTCAAACAACACTGCTACCAATGCCATGGCGAGAAAAAGCAAAAGGCGGACAGAAGGCTGGACCAGTTCCCGCTGGACCTTGATTCCAATGATGAAGCAAACGAGTTGCTGGAAGAGGTGGTTGACGCATTGAACCGGGGAGACATGCCGCCCGAACGAAAGGGCGTCCAACAGCCTACCGCCGAACATACGGGGCGTGTCATCCAATGGATCACGCAGCACTTGAGAAACGCGGCTCGCAAACACCATTCTGAGTCGACCGTCTTACGTCGATTGAATCGATTCGAGTACGTCAACACGATGCGAGACCTGCTGCGGATCGACACATCGTCCTTTGATCCCACCGGCGACTTCCCTGCCGACGCAACCGTCGATGGCCTCGACAACAATGGCGAAGCATTGACGCTCTCTGATTATCAGATGCAACGCTACGTCGAAGTCGCGGAGTCGTTTCTCGATGCCGCATTCTTCTTTGGGCATCAGCAGCCCAAACCTGACCACTGGCATTACACCGGAAAAGACTTCAACGGAGTTCGTTCCTACGAGCGAGCCCCCGTGACCTGGCGACTCATTGTCGACGATGAGATCCTTGAAGTCGGACACGGTCAACCGTCCGAACGGCACGTGAATGTGGTCACGGCCTTTGCCAAGCAGGGTGGCGTGCCCGCGGATGGTTGGTACACGATCAAAGTCCGGGCGGCGGCAGCCAATCGCCTTGACCACGGCTACGATCACGCAGAATTCGATCGTTTCAAAAATATCCCACTGAAGATGGCTCTTTGGATCGCACCGGAAGAACGACTTCTAGAAAAGAATGCGGCCGACGAACGTAGGCTGTTGCAAGTATGGGACCTGCCCGACGGGGCGCCCGAGTCGTTCAACGAACGTGTATGGCTACGAAAGGGCGCGATTCCGTTCTTAAGTTGGACGAATGGCGTGACCTCGAAGGGAAACATTCGCAAGGTTGCCGAGAAGCACCACCCCGAAGTCATTCGCGTCACGAATACGCAACGAGATGCGGCCGAACTTGGTGACGCGGACGCTCAATCCCTCGTTGCGAAGCTCTCGAGGAACGAGCAAAACAAGCTTCTTTCTGAGGTTTATCAGGGACCGCGAATGCGCGTTTGGGGCATGGACATCGAAGGCCCAACGTTTGACCAGTGGCCACCAGAAAGCCATCAAGTTCTATTCGGTGATGAAACTGATGCCAGCAAAATTGATATCGAAGCGGCTGTGCATCGCTTTGCCACTCGCGCGTTTCGTCGTCCGATATCAACGCGTAACATTGAGCATTACGTCGCATTCATTCAGGAACGCATCTCGCAAGGAGACGACCACGCAAAGGCAATCAAGCTCGGTTTCGCGGCCATCCTCAGTTCGCCGCGGTTCCTTTACCTCGATGAGGGAAACGAGGAATCGGAATCGGGATTGAACGCCCAAGAAATCGCTTCGCGGCTCTCGTACTTCCTGTGGAGCTCGATGCCCGATGCGGAGCTGATCGATTCAGCGTCGACCGGCGAACTTGTGAAAGAAGAGGTGATCCGGCAACAAGTCGAGCGTATGCTTCGCGACCCCAAGGCATCCGCGTTCGTAGAGCACTTTACCGACCACTGGCTTCGAATCGACAAGCTGGGGTCGATGCCACCGGCCCCCAAGACCTTTGACACCTACTACAAAGACAGGCTGGAGACATTTTTCAAGCAGGAAACACGCGAGTTCTTCGCTGACCTACTGGAGAACAATGGTTCGATCCTCCATCTAATCGATAGCGATTACGCGTTTGTGAATGATGCGCTGGCAAAGCACTACGGGATCGATGGCGTGGAAGGAGAAGGTTTTCGAAAAGTGAACCTCGAGCCGAAACATCATCGGGGAGGCCTGCTTGGCCAGGGGAGCGTGCTGACGCTCACTGCAAACGGTATCGAAACTTCGCCGGTCGTGAGAGGCGTTTGGATCCTTGAGAACCTTTTGGGGACGCCCCCCGCTCCGCCGCCACCGGACGTCGAGCCTCTCGAGCCCGACACACGCGGAGCGATTACCATTCGAGATCAACTCAGTCGCCATCGAACTGCGGCTGCCTGTGCAGATTGCCACAAGAAGATCGACCCGGCCGGTTTCGCCCTTGAATTCTATGACCCAATCGGCAGCTACCGTTCCCGATACACGGCGCAGCGGGACATCGGCCCTGCAGTGGACGGATCCGGGCAGCTGGTCACCGGGGAGAAATTCACGGACGAGCGTGGCCTCAAGCGGTTGCTGTTGGAACGCAAGGATCGCTTCGCCCACACGCTCACGGCGAAACTCCTCGCTTACGCAAACGGTCGAGAGATGACTTTTCGCGACGAAGCTGCGATCCAAGGCATCGCCGAAACATGTGCCGACAGCGGCTACGGCCTACGAGACTTTGTACTCGCGGTCGCAACGAGCCCGACGTTCCGCAGCCACTGAACGCCTCCTTCGGCGTCCGCGCGGTTGTGTTTTGCGGAGGTGTCATTCTTGTCGTTCGTGGGGTGGGACATTACGTTACGCGAGCCGTGTACTGTCGCATGGCGATTTCCGAGCCCCTCGTAACGCGATTTCAACATGTCCGAACGAATCATTCTCCGCACCGGTGAAGCCCTGGTCGCCGGCGGCCCACCCTTTACTGCTGCCGAACCCGAAGTCGTCATTGGAGAACTCGACGGTCCGGTCGGTACAGCGCTGGCGACGCTGACGGGCGATCAATCCATGGGACACTCAAAAGTCTTTGCCATCTTGAACACGGACATTCAAGTTCGACCGGTCACGCTTTGCGTCAGCAAGGTCACCGTCAAGAACACTCGCTACACAAACATTCTCATGGGGACAGTTCAGGCCGCCATTGCGAACGGTGTGCTCGATGCCGTCCGAGCGGGAGATCTGCCCAAAGAAAAAGCAAACGACCTCGGAATCATCTGCAGTGTCTGGCTAAATCCAGGTGTGATCGATGACGACAACCTGGATCACAAGGCATTGTTCGACATCCACCGCAAAGCCATGGCCCTCGCTATCCATAAGGCGATGGTTGGTGAGCCTTCGATCGACTGGTTACTCGAAAACCAAGACAAGATCACCCACAAGTATTACCAGATGGGTCTCGACGGAAAAATCTAGCCTTGAATCAAGGACCCGTCCGAAGCGGAAACGCTGGCGAAACTTGGGCTTGGCTGACACAAGAGTCTGTCCAGGTGCCACGAAGCCTCTCCGCTGCACAAGCTCGGTAAAAATGCGGTGCAAACGCGGCAGCAGATCTTTGCCGCGTGCAAGGCTTTGAGTTCAACACGCGGCTTTGAGTGCAACACGCGGCTTTCAGTGCAACACGCGGCTTTCAGTGCAACACCACCGTAAATGCGGTGGGCGATCTGCGAAGCCGTGGATACCCTCCACTTGGCGTTTCTCGCAACCTCCACCGATCCGGCGTCAAGCGATCGCGACGCCAGCCGATCGCAACACACTCTGGCCACGGTTTCTCGCTCCTCGCCCTGGGGAAGCCTGAGTTTCGCGGGCAAAAATCGAACTTGATGGGCAATCCCCGTTTTTCCTATAAGAACTGCTGAGATCGAATTCGATCGGGCGATGCGAACCACCGGTGAAATGCAACCAGGGCTGAGAAACCATAGATGAGTACGCTGACGCGGTGGATCGCGGAAAAAAAAGAGCAGTTCATCCTCAACAATCTGCGTCTCGATGGATCGGGAAACGGACAGCTTGAGAAGATCGGGAACTGGCTTCCGGAAGACATTTTCGTCGTCGGCTACCCGAAGTCAGGCAACACCTGGTTTCAAAATTTGGTTGCGGGCTGCATGTTTGGCGCGGACCCTGCCATCACGCCCGACCGCTTGATTCAGGACATGGTGCCCGATGTGCACTACAAGCATTTCGTCCGCCGCTACCAAGACAACATGGTCTTCAAGACTCACGGCTTGCCGGCTCCCGGTTATCGCCGCGTCGTGATGCTGACCCGAGACGTTCGCGACGTGATGGTGTCATACCATCGCTACCTGCAGACGCGGGCTCAGGCACCCCTCGACTTCGTAAACCTGGTCAACACCGGCGAAGGACTCTTCCCGTGTCAGTGGCACGAACACACCACGGCATGGCTTGAAAACCCTTACGGCGCCGACATGATTTTCATTCGGTACGAAGACTTGCTCAGCGATCCACTCGCTTGCCTGCAGCGATTCTGCGAATTTGCTGGAATCGAGCGAGAGGACGAGGAATTAGCCTGGGTTGGCCAACGGGCTCAGTTCAGCATGTTACAGAAGAAAGAAAAGAAACAGGGACTCGAGAATTGGCGGCACGACGCCCCATTCTTTCGCCGTGGCGTCGCCGGCGGCTATCGAGATGAAATGCCGGCCGAAGTGCTCGACGCGCTGATGGAAAAAGCCGGTCCGGCCATGGAGTCGCTCGGTTACATCACGGACTCATCTCAGCGTGAC
>JBPCVD010000616.1:0-24589 GCA_051010815.1 Rubripirellula sp. | reverse complement strand
GGCCAGACGCCCGGTCTCGGAGCGTCGTGGAGCCCCGGAATATAGTGCCTGATCGGAAACCTCGTGAGGTCACTTCCCTGGTTCTAATCCAAGAGAAGTCTCGTTGTCCGTGTGGGCGGTCGATTTGAGACATGGTATCCATCCGGCGACTCTGCCGGGCGGGCATCATCAGAGCTCTGCATTGACTCTAAGGCGGGACTCGTCCACGCAAACCGGGGACTCGAGTGATTGACGCAATGAAAAATCCACTCGATGCCGAGCAAGCTGAATCGGATCAGCAACTCGTTGGAGGCGATGCCGGGATCTCAGAATGCTTCTGAGAAGCGTCGCCTCAGGGATGGACCTGTGCCGCTATCAGCCAACTGCTCATTCCGTTTGCAGGCTCGATTCGGCTCGTCTCAATTGACCGGCAAATCGACCTGGAGGGTCCTTTTCACGAACCACGTTGATCAGATTTTTGCCGGGCGTGATCATCAGGTAGCGAGCCCTCGATGGATTCGCAACGTCGATGGGGCGAAGATCTCGCTCACGAATCAAAGCCGCGATTTGCTGAGCGTCGATCTTACGAAAAGCGTGAGTGAGCGCAAGGTCATGCGCTTCTTGCCATGTCATCCCGCGTCGCGCGGTGCGATCGGTGAGTGGCGGCCAAGGAAGGTGCCGCCGATGGATTGGTGGTTTCAACGAAAGTATGATTGAACCCGACTTAAGATTTGTGTCGTACCAAGCGAGAAGTTCCGTGATGTCGTCCTGGGCTGTTGTTGCCGCGTGCCCCCACAGCGATTCGACAAGTTCTCGCCATCGAATCGACATGTCCGCGCCGACCAAGAACGGAGCGATCGATTGACACCAGGGATGCCGCGCTTCGGTATGTTGTTCCAGTACGATCAGTCGATTTCGATCCGTGATATCAGTCAGGCCGAATCGTAACTCGACATCGGACAAGTAGGTGGGCTCCAACGCTTCGAAGAGACGTTGGATCCGCCCATCAAAGACACGTCTTTCTATGACGTCGTCCGTGGCGGCATCACCCCAGTCTCCGTCCATCTCTAGCAAGACTTCCTCGAAGGTTGATCGCCAAAGACGGCTCAGGCGTTTCATGTTTTGCTGAGCGATCTCGTCGACCACTTTCTTCGGGTCGTCCTGACTGAGGTGTCGCAACGTTCGGACATTCTCTGAGTCTTCGATTAATGTGAGCAACTCATCCAAATCTGGCACTCCCACACTAAGTCCGAGCAGACGATACTTGCCATCGCAAAGGATAAGAATCGCGCGCTCCGGCAAGTTGCGCGATGTCCCACCGCTCAACACGGATGGAATGCCAGATGAGATGGATTGAAGTTGCAGCCGGTCTTTCAGGTCAGGTCGGAATTCAAAGGCTCGCTGAATGGATTGGGATAGAGCATCGACACACCAGACGTTCGGCGGTTCGAGTTGAACCTTGCCTTGAGCCGCTTGTTTTGCACCGACTGCCGGTTGGGGAAGTGCCTTCGGTTTTAGTGATGCTTCCGCACGGAACGGGTCTTCGTTCGTGATCAGCAACAGGACAAGGGCGTCATCTGATTTGGACGCGGAAATCGTCGCGAATGGTTCCTGCCAATTCAATGCTTGAGGTTCGGCAGGCTCTTGCCCAACGATCGCGCCTGCCAGGATGCAATGGACCAAAATGGCGTAGATTTGTCTCATTGCCCCAACCAGTGAGAGTAGATGAACCATGACCCCAACGCTAACTGACGTTACCAGTCGGATCTTTTAGAGTCAAGATTTTGCGGACTTTCGAACGCATTCTAAACGATCGTGTTGGCAATTGTGCTAAATGCGAGTTCGCAATTCCGAGGCGGCAAGGAAACCTAGCAACATGATCGTTGCATTAGGATTCCCAAGAGTAAGTCTTGGCAGCACCGACGCATCAACAACCCAAAGGTTCTCGACATCACGCACTGCGAAGTCACTGGCAATCGGGCAGTCAAGGCCGAGCCCCATACGACAAGTTCCTATGGGGTGGTACAGGGTTTGAGCGTAACGCTGGATTGCCTTGCTCAGAGCTTCATCGCTACAGCGTCGCGTTCCCGGCAAGGCTTCTGATTCGATCCAGTCGTTGAGCGTGGTTTCGGTCACGATTCGGCGCGCAAAACGGACTGCCTCAATCGTCTTCACACGATCGTCGTCCACGCCCAGATAGTCCGCTTGAATCATCGGCGCAGCATGAGGGTCAACTGATTGGATTTCGACGATCCCCGTTGATTGCGGTTGAGTCAAATTGACGCCCACGGTCATGAACGAATCAGCCGACGCTTTGGGGTAGGTAAGGTAATGAGTTGGTGTGACGTGCAACTGGATAGATCGATCGCAAAAGAGTCCCCCACATTCCGCGAGGTTGGAGGAGACGGGACCGGTGCCGTTGGATTGCCAGCGCGCAAGGTCACGAGTCGAGGCTTCAGCGTTAAGCCCTCCCGATTTGGTTCGAAACACCACCGGCATGACAAGATGATCTTGCAGGTGCGCGCCAACCGCGACGGATTCTCGTCGGATATCGAGGTTGTGCTCCCGCAGCGTGTCGCGGGGACCAATGCCACTTCGCATCAACAGTGTCGGCGTTGCGATCGAACCAGCGCAGAGGATAACGCCCCGTCTTGCGACCATGGTTTCACGGCTGCCATTGCGTATCATCTCGACTCCAACAATGCGATCGCCTTTCCATGACAGCCGCTCGACCGTCCCACGATGAATCCGAATGGAATCGTCGCGACGACCATCATCCAGTAGTTGTGCAGGATTCCAACGCCGACCACGGCGATTCAAACGTTCATAGATTTGTGGAGCACCACGATCGCTTGGCACGGCACCGATGAATCGCGAAGAGGCTTCACTGAGCCATCGGGGTGATTCGGGGCGCACAATCGCCCGGACCTTCTCGTAGAAAGATCTGAGATCCTGCAGCGTCCAGCGGCCCCCGAGGGCATCCGCAATCATTCGCAGATCGTGGTCGGTCGGAGGGAACCAAATCATCGCATTGATCCGGCTGCTTCCACCGAGCCCACGACCTCGCGGCCAATTCAGCGATCGGTTTGCGAGTCTCGGGCTGCTTCGAGTTGGGAAATTCCAGTCGTCGTCCGAGCCAAGCAGGTTTAGCCATCGGACCGGGCGAACCCGATCGGTCAGGGGCGCTTCTTGTGAAGCGGGCTCGATGAGCGTCACGAGCGAGGAGTCGGAGGTCGCAGCCGAGGGAGGGGCTGTTCCCGCTGGGCCGGGATTGCGTTGGCCGGCAAGCTGTGAAGCCACCATGCAGCCCGCCGAACCTGCTCCCACGACGATCCAATCGGTTTGGTTCATGCTCGAAGAAACGCCCTGTTCGCGAGGTCAATTCTGAGGGTCAATGGTCGATTGTCCGATTCTTGATTACGATCACAGTTTGACGCCGCCATCGACGCGGCAAACAGGCATTCCCCTACCCGCTGATTGTTATGTCCGCCTCTGCAAGCTCAAAGACCTCCGGTCGTTTCGGAGACTTGTCCGTCGCCCCGCCCGATGCAATTCTCGGTCTGACCGAGGCATTCGTTGCGGATACGAATCCAAACAAGATGAATCTCAGCGTCGGTGTTTACAAGGACGCCTCGGGGCAGACTCCGATCCTGAAGTGTGTGAAAGCCGCCGAGCAACGATTGGTAGAGCAGGAAGCCACCAAGGGGTATTTGCCTATCAGTGGAGTTCCAGAGTACTGCGGACAGGTTCGTGACCTGATCTTTGGTGACGCGGTGGAGAACGCACGTGTCGCCGTCCTGCAGACTCCTGGTGGAACGGGTGCACTTCGCGTTGCCGCTGGGTTTCTGGCGAGCCAGTTGGCGCCGGTCCGGATTTGGACGCCCAATCCAACTTGGGCCAACCATTCACCGGTGTTTGCGTCCGAAGGTGTGCCGATGGAATCCTATCGGTACTTGGCAAAAGATCGAACGTCGTTTGATTTCGAGGGCATGCTGGACGACCTCAAGACGAAGACCACTCCGAGAGATGCGGTGCTGCTGCATGCCTGCTGCCACAATCCGACGGGTGTCGATCCGACGCCTGAACAGTGGAAGGAGATTGCTGCGGTTGTTTCAGAAAAGAATCTTCTGCCCGTGATCGACTTTGCTTATCAAGGATTTGGCAAAGGTTTGCAAGCCGACGCGGGAAGCATCCGTTCGATTTTGGGTGTCTGCGATGAAGCGATTGTCTGCAACTCGTTCTCGAAGAACTTTGGTTTGTACAGCGAGCGTGTCGGGGGACTGTCCTTGGTTGCCGCCGACGATGCGTCCGCGACCGCGGCGATGAGTCAACTAAAAAAGATCGTGCGGAGCAACTACAGTAATCCGCCCCGTCATGGAGCGGCGATCGTTTCGACGATCTTGTCGGACGAGCAGCTTACCGCGATGTGGCATCAAGAGTTGTCGGATATGCGCAATCGAATCCATCAATTACGCGAACAGTTTGTGGAGACCATGAAGAGGACGGGCAAGGGACATGATTTTTCGTTCTTGCTTCCGCAGAATGGAATGTTTTCTTACAGCGGGTTGAACAAGATGCAGGTCGATCAATTAAGAAACACGCACAGCATTTACATCGTTGGCAGCGGACGTATCAACGTCGCAGGGATGAGCGAAAACCGAATGGATCAACTTTGTGAGGCCGTTGCGGACGTCCTGGAGAATTAGCGTCGCACCCTTTCCTTGGAACATCGCATCTCCCCTGAACAACCGCAGCACCGATTCGTGGTATCCGTGATCATCGAGACACGACCACGCATTACTCGCCAGAGACGCAAATGACCAACGAACAGGTCGACATTGGATTCGACTCCGACGATGGGGTCAGCGAGCGCGAGGTGCGGGAACAGATCGTGAATCGCAGTCGATCGCTATTCGAGCGTCGATTTACGCACGGTAGTACGGGAAACGTAAGCGTTCGACTTGCGGACGGAATACTGATCACGCCGACGAATTCGTCGTTAGGCAGCCTCGATCCGGATCGAATCTCGAAGGTCCGATTCACGGGCGAGCACGTATCGGGTGATAAGCCATCGAAAGAGGCGTTCCTGCACCTTGCGATGTATCGCTCTCGTCCTCAAGAGTCGGCGGTCGTGCACCTGCACAGCACATGGTCAGTCGCTGTGTCCTGCTTGGCCGATGTCGACCCAACGAATGTGCTTCCGCCGATCACGGCGTATCAGGTCATGCGAGTGGGAGCGTGTCCGCTTGTCCCTTACTTCGCGCCGGGAGACGCGATGCTCGCCGATGCCGTTGGCAAGCAAGCCGAACACGCAAGGTCAATGCTGCTGGCGAACCATGGTCCAGTCGTCGCTGCGAAGACACTCGGCGCCGCTGTGGCTTCTGCGGAAGAGTTAGAGGAGACCGCGAAGTTGTTTCTGATGCTTCGGGGGCTGCCAACCAAGTATTTGGATGAATCGGCGGTCACTGAGTTGCGGAAGAAGTACCCTGATTAGCGGGCAGGCGTTCTTCATGTTTTGCCGTGAGCCTCTTCAACGCCTCGGCCTCCGCTTGCGGGTTATGCTTCGGGTTTGGAGTCGCGGGAATCGGCGCGTTGGTCGCCTTTTGCCAATCCTTCAACATGCGATGCAGTGAGGCTGTCTTTTCCGGCATGGATTCGGAAAGATCTTTCGCCTCTCCAATGTCGGCGCGCAAGTCGTAGAGCTCCAAGCCTCCATCCTCGAAGTACTCGTGTAGTTTCCATTGACCATGTCGCATGATGCTGCAAGGGCGACTTCGGTACAGCAGGTCGCGCTGGCCGTCGACCCGCTGGTAGCTTTGCAGGTACGCAGGAAAGTGCCAAAACAGGGCGCGGTCCCCGAGTGTCTTGGTCTCGCCACGCAGAAGTGGAAGCAGACTCTTGCCGTCCTGCACCTGATCCTCGGGAAGTTCGGCTTGAGTGATATCGCAGAGCGTAGGATAGAGGTCGACGTTGATGACAGGCTCGTCCGATTTGGATCCTGGAGGCACAACACCGGGCCAAGCGACGAACAAGGGCTCGCGAATGCCGCCCTCGTAGTAAGTGCCTTTGTATCCCTTCAGCGGCGTCATCGATGTGGCGGGACCGTAACCGCCATTGTCTGACGTAAACACAATCGCAGTCTTTTCCTGCAGACCAAGCTCGTTGAGAGTTCGGACGATGCGTCCGATTCCCGCATCAACGCTCTCGATCATGGATGCCATCACGGCGTGGTCATGAAGTTTGCCTTTCGGCTTCGCTTCGTACTTTTTGACCAAGTCTGGCCTGCCCTGAAGTGGCGTGTGGACAGCGAAATGAGTCAGATACAAGAACCAAGGTTGTGATTGATTTCGGTCAATGAAGCTGATCGCTTCGTCGGTCAATCGGTCCGTCAGGTATTCGTCCTTAGGAGCATCTTCGAGTCCCGGTGCCTTTGGATGTGGGGGGAAGTACCCGCGGGGTGGACTTCCACTATGCGTACCGGCGAAGTTGAAATCGAAACCGTAAGGAAGCGGATCGGAGCTGAGGTGCCACTTACCGATGGTCCCGGTTTGATAGCCGGCGTCCTGTATCTGATGAGCCCACGTGCGAATGTTCTTGGGAAGCGTGTCGGTCCCAGCCACATGCATCCATTTTCCAAATTTTGGATTCCCACGCCGTTCAGTGCCGACGTTGTAGATTTCGTGTCGAGGTGTGTACTGTCCCGACAGCAGGCAAGCGCGGGCTGGTGCGCAATTGGCCGACGCAGAGTAAGCATTCGTAAAGATCATTCCCGATCGTGCCAAGGCATCCAGATTCGGAGTCTCATAGAAATCCGAGCCCATGTAGCCGCAATCGCGCCATCCGTAGTCATCCAGAAAAATGAACAGGACGTTGGGGCGTTCCGAAGTCTGAGCTTGCACCGTTCGCTCGCTGCAGATAGCGACCACGCATGTGAAAAGCAGACAAAGGGAGGGGATACGGATCATGAGCAGAATGCCAAGCGTGAGGGGGCGTTACGAAACTGAAGTCTGCAGATCAGGCCAGTATTTCGCCAACAATGCGGCTCTCTTCGACTCCAGTGAGTCGCTGATCGAGCCCCTTGAACGGGTAAGTGAATCGCTCATGGTCGATTCCCATTAGATGCAAAATGGTCGCGTTCAAATCGCGAATGTGCACAGGGTCTTTCGTGATGTTGTAGCTGAACTCATCCGTTTCCCCGTGCACGGCCCCGCCTTTGACGCCTCCTCCCGCCATCCAAATCGAGAAGCATTTCGGATGGTGATCTCGACCGTAGTTGGTCTTGCTCAAGGCGCCTTGGCAGTAGACGGTTCGGCCGAACTCGCCGCCCCAAACGACGAGCGTGTCGTCAAGCATCCCGCGTTGGCGAAGATCGGTCAGCAGGCCGGCGGAGGGTTGATCGACATCGCGGCATTGTTTGGGAAGGTCTTTGGGAAGAGATCCGTGCTGGTCCCAGCCACGATGAAATATCTGCGTGAACCGAACACCCCGTTCCGCCATGCGGCGTGCCATCAAGCAGGTGTTCGCGAACGTACCTGGCTTTGTGACATCTGGGCCATAAAGGTCAAGCACGTGCTGAGGCTCGTCGCTGATATCGGCAAGATCTGGAACGCTGGTTTGCATTCGAAATGCCATCTCATACTGAGCAATTCTGGCATTGGTCTCCGGGTCGCCCAATTGAGTTGCCGTCCCTTCGTTCAGCCGAGCGAGCGAGTCGAGCATTCTGCGGCGCACGTTGGCGTCGATTCCTTTCGGATTCGAGAGATACAGCACCTTGTCCCCGCTGCTGCGAAGCGCGACTCCCTGGTACTTGCTCGGCAGAAATCCGCTGCCCCACAACCGGTTGTAAAGAGCCTGGGCTTGTTGGCGACCGGTCCAAGATGCCGTCATCACCATGAACGCCGGCAGGTTCTCATTCTCGGTGCCGAGACCATAACTCAACCAGGCACCCAGGCTCGCTTTGCCGGGAAGTTGGTCGCCGGTGCAGATGTAAGTGATGGCAGGGTCATGGTTGATCGCCTCGGTATACATTGACTTGACCAACGCGATCTCGTCGACCTTTCCGGCCATGTGAGGAATCAACTCGCTCGCCATCGTGCCACCTTCACCATGTGGCGCAAACTTGTAAATGCTGGGCGCAATCGGGAAGCGAGACTGACCACTTGTCATCGTGGTCAAGCGTTGTCCTTGGCGAATGGAGTCGGGCAGGTCTTTATCAAACCAATCCGCCATCGTTGGTTTGTGGTCCCACATGTCCATTTGGCTCGGCGCGCCCGACATGAAAAGATAGATCGCGCGTCGCGACTTCGGTTCATGATGCGGAAGATCACTTCGACCACCGACAGTCTGTGACGTGCGAGAGGCAGAGGCACCACTCGCTTGCAACGAAGCGAGCGCGGCGGCACCGAGTCCAGCCGAAGCGCGGGAGAACAAGGCTCGTCGAGTCAGCGCCGTCAGTCGTGGATCAGAATGCATAGCGTTCAACGAAAAGGGTAAGTGAGGTTGGCGGGCAAGCGTTACTTGGAAACCACTTCGTCAAGATTCAGTACCGTGCTGGCAAGGATTGTCCAAGCAGCCTCGTTGGCGTCGGAGGTTTCACCCAGTTGAAGCGCGAGCTGCGGTCGATCCGAGTAGTAGATGCGCAGGTCCTCGAGCAGTCCGGTGATTTCATTGCGTTCGCTCGCCGTCGGTTTTCGCGCGGTGACGGTTTCGTACAACCAGTCGATGCGATCAGCATCCGATTGCGGTTCGCTCGCCGAGACTACGAGTTTGGCAAGATGGTTGGCGGCCAGCACGTATTGCTTTTCATTCATCAACAGCAACGCTTGCAGCGGCGTGTTGGTGCGTTCACGGCGGGCCGTGCAAGACTCGCGGCTAGGCGCGTCGAACGTCGACATTTGCGGCGGTGGACTAGTGCGTTTCCAAAAAGTGTAGACACTCCGTCGGTAGATTTTGTCGCCGATGTCCGCCTTGAAACGTACGGTGTTGCTGCCCGAATAGCCAACGGCAGCCCACAGGCCGTCCGGTTGCGGCGGCTTGACGCTTGGGCCGCCCGGCTGGTCGACCATCAAGCCGGAAACGAACAACGCTTGGTCCCGAAGGACTTCCGCATCCAAACGGTGTCGTGGTCCCCTCGCAAGCAGACGGTTGGCGGGGTCGATCGATTGCATGCGGTCACTCACACGCGCGGAGCGGCAGTACGCTTCGCTCATGACAAGCATCTTCAGCAAACGTTTCACATCCCATCCGTTTTCTTGAAAATCGACGGCTAGCCAATCCAGCAGTTCTGGGTGGCTCGGTGGTTCGCCCTGGCTGCCGAAATCCTCACTCGTCTTCACGAGTCCAGTGCCGAAGATCTGTTGCCAAAAACGATTGACAGTGACACGCGCCGTGAGGGGATGATTCGGGGCGACTAACCATTGCGCGAGTCCCAAGCGGTTCATCGGTGCTCCTTCCGGCATGCTGGGCAGAAAGGGGGGGGTTGCTCGCGGAACGGCTTCACCAGGTTGGTCGTACTGACCTCTCGTAAGAATGTGCGACTGACGCGGTGTGCCGAGTTCTTTCCAGACGAGCGTGGTGGCAATCTGGCTATTGAGTTTTTCCTGGGCTTTCCGGACACCGTTTTCCTGGTCCACCAATGCCAACCAATCTGGATGGAGACAGTAGACCTTGCGGTAGAACTTCTGGAGTGCGGTTTGGTCTTCGGCGGTTCGTTTTTCTTCCGGCACGCTGAGCAGTTTGACGAGTTTGCGCGGTACATCGATCGCCGGTGACCGAAACGCGTAGGTCAACTGAGACGTGCCGCTATGATTGACGACTTTGATGTAGAGATCGTTATCCCCTTTCTTCAGCGAAAGTTCGTACTCCTGGGCGAGTGGATTTAGCTTGGCAGGACCACGTCGGATTCCCACCTGCTTGCCAGCCAAGAAGACGACGTGACCATCATCGGTCCCCAGAAGCAGCGTTACCTTCAGTGGCGCGGGGGCGGTGAGTCGTTGATGCAGCACGACGACGGAAGATCGATCTTTGACGATGGGCAAGTCGTTGACCTCCACTTCGCGCAAGTCATTGCGGTCTTGCCAGCGATATGGGCGGTCTTCGTGATTGAATTCTTCATCCGCCTTGAACTCGCCCTGCTGAGATGCAAACTTTCGACCGTACCCTGGGTTGGGACTCTCGACTGGAAACGGACCCGCGGTATGCAGCGTTCCAAGTTCGATACGTTGTTCCGGCGGAACGGAGGGAGCGGTGTCGCTCACGGACAACCGAACGCGTCGAAACTGATGCTTGGGAAACTTTGATTGGTATTTCAAGCGGACTCGGATCTTTGCATCGTCACCGTCGGCCAGAAGACCAGGCACGACGAACCAAGCGGTGCGGCCGCCCGTCTTTGTGTGGCCCGCCGCAGCCCAGCCCTCGCTGTCATTCACCTTGGAATCAATTGCGTAAGAGACCGCAAAGGGGCCGTCCTGCTGTTCAAGATCTGCAAATCCATGAGAGATCGGTATCTGGATCCATTCGCCCTTCGATAGTGCATCGGTGATCTCGACTGTCACTTCGGAGAGCACCACGTTGCCGTTTTCGGAAACGCCGACACGCTGGTCCGGTTGATCGGTCAATGCTTCCAGACGTAGCGTCTGCCACTGAGTTCCGCTCGGGAGCGAAGCGACAATCGTAGTTGTGTCTTTGGCGGCGGCAGTGCCCTCGATCTCCACGGAATCGTCTTCGCGAATTTTCATTTCGATGCCCGCTTCGGATTCCACACTGCTGGGGCGAAGCAGTTCTGATCTCGATTCATTACCGCTGATCAGCGCTCGCTCCCAGATTTGTTGAGCCTCATCGACTGATTCGAGCGGTCCGGCCATCGTCTGCTTGAGGTCCACCAGAGATTGGCTGAACTCGGACACGAGGCTTTTCTGTTCTTCGGTGGGAACAGGAATTACGGGAGCAGGATTCTTAACGTTCGCATCCATCGCTCGTCCATCGAGACTGTTGAAGAATGCGAACAGTGAGTAGTAGTCTTGCGAGCTGATCGGGTCAAATTTATGGTCGTGACAAACGGCGCATCCGGTCGTTAGCCCCAAGAAGATCGTCCCAAAGGCGTCCGTGCGATCGATGACATTGCGAGTGAAGACCTCGTCGTAGATCGATCCGCCCTCGTTTGTCGTCACATTCAAACGGTTGAATCCACTGGCGATTTTTTGGGCGTCATTCGCATCGGGCATCAAGTCTCCCGCTAACTGCAACGTCAAAAATTCGTCGAACGGCATGTTTGCATTGACCGCGTCGATCACCCAATCGCGATAGGGCCACATCTCGCGATAGTTGTCCAGGTGAAGACCGTGTGTGTCGGCGTACCGCACAAGGTCAAGCCAATAGCGTCCGACGTGCTGTCCGAAATCGGGCGAATCGAGCATGCGATCGACAAGCCGTTCGTATGCGTCCGGCGAATCATCGGACAAGAACCGAGCCACCTGCGCACGCGTTGGTGGAAGACCGGTCAGGTCGAGGCTGACTCGTCGAATTAGCGTGCGGCGATCGGCTCGTTCGTTGACATCAAGTCCAGCTTCGTTGGCTTGAAGCTCGATAAGGACATCGATGGGCGAGCGACCCTTGGAATCCAAGTTGAAGTCTGCTTCGCGGCTGGGGGCGACGAACGCCCAGTGCTGTTGAAACTCCGCTCCAGCCTCAATCCACTGGCGAAGGACGCGACGCTGACGTTCGGTTAACGGTTTGTGGAACTTCGTGGGCGGCATCAGGACGTCGACATCGTCCGAGTCGATCCTCGCTATCAGCTCGCTGCCGTCGATGTCGGTCGGTTCGACCACACTCGACAAACCCTCCGCCGTATCGAGTCGCAAGTCTGCGGCTCGCTCGTGTTCGTCAGGACCATGGCAGGCAAAGCAGTGGTCCGAAAGGATCGGTCGCACGTCACGCGAAAAGTCGGGCGCAGGGCCGGCGTCTTCTGCGGAGAGTAACGTTGGGGACGCGAGGGCAACGATGCCGACGAACGCGACAGCGACCCACACCACGACGCGTGGTCGGATGAGCATAGGTGGAAGACGATGATTGGAGGGCTGGGTGACGGGGGGAGGCGTGTGTCGATTCACGCAGACTCTAGTTTACCGTCGGCTGCCGGTTGCTCAAAACGCGAACAAAGCAAATCAGCATCCAAAGCAGAGTTTCGGGGCTGAGATTCCGGTTGAATTGGCAATCGTCAGACATTTCCCGACGCGGGACCTGGTTGGTCCGGCGAGCCCCACCCTCCGCCTCCGGGCGTTTCGACGACCAAGCGGTCGTGCGTTTCGACCTCGTGGGTGCCCGTCGGGGCCAGTTCAGTGGTCTCGCCTCTCCGAATCAGCAAATTCTTACCGGGTGTTCCCGGCTCACCACCGGCCGCCCCATAGGGTGACCGAGTACGTCGACTCGTTAGCAGCGATACGACCAGCGGCCGTAGAAATTCAAACTCTCGAATGATCCCGTTCCCGCCCGGAAACTTGCCCGCCCCACCACTGTTGCGACGAATCGCAAAACGCCTCAGTCGTACAGGCAATCGAGTCTCGAGGATCTCCGGATCCGTGATGCGGGTGTTGGTCATGTGCGTGTGGACCGCGTCGGCGCCGGGGCGCGAAGCCATCGCGCCGCTTCCGCCGCCGATCGTTTCGTAATATCCAAAGGTTTCGTCACCCATCAGGACGTTGTTCATCGTCCCCTGGGAAGCGGCTGCGACTTCCAAGGCCCCAAGCAACACATCAACGACGCGCTGACTGGTTTCGACATTCCCTGCAACGACGGCTGCGCATTTTGCGGGATCTTCATCGGCAGGTGGATCTAGAATTCCCTCGGGAATCTCAATCGTGACGTCTCGCAAGACACCGTCACAAAGCGGCATGTCCGATTGAGAGACTGACCTGAGAACGTACAAGACTGCCGCCGTGACGATTGCGGGCGTGGCATTGAACCCGTGCGGGTGAACCGGTGCCGTCTCGAACTGGATTCGAAGTCGCAAGCCAACTCGTTCGATACAGCAAGCGATCCGACTTCCATCGTCGAGCTGATCCTCGAACTTCATGGGTGCGAGCGGTAGGGTTTGAATCCATCGTTGCATCGAGTCGCCAGCGATTTCCAGAATTCTTCCCATCAACGAGTCGATCACCTTCGTTGAATAGTTTTTGGTTAGCTCGACCAGCGCGCGGGCTCCGTGCGTTCCGGCGGCTTGCTGAGCAGCAATGTCAGCCAAGTTTTCAACCACGCAGCGTGAAGGATAGGGCCCGGATGAAAGTAGCGTCTCAAGCTCGGCTGTGTAGCTGATTCCGGCCTTCACCAAAGCGAAGTCGCGGATCACGACACCCTCTTCGGCAAGGTTGGTTGCGTCGGGCGGCATCGAGCCAGGCGTACGCCCGCCAATCTCTGCATGGTGTGCTCGCGAGGCGACGAAGAAGTCGGGAGTCCCGTGCGTGATCGTCGCATCGCAGAAGACGGGCGAGACAACCGTCACGTCGGGAAGATGCGAGCCACCGGCGAACGGATCGTTGCTGAGGTAGCAGTCGTGCGGGGACATCGTAGGAAATTGGTCCCTGATTCGTCTGACCGTGTGCCCCATCGCGCCCAAGTGGACTGGAACATGGGGCGCGTTGGCGATCAAGGAGCCATCGCCACGAAAGACAGCGCAACTGTAATCTCGGCGTTCTTTTACATTGACGCTGATCGACGTCCGCCGTAGCACTTCGCCCATTGCGTCTGCAATTCCTTGCAGTCGTCGTGCGACGACTTCCAGCAGCACGGGGTCGTGAATGGCAACCGCTTCATCTGAGATCGCTGCGTGAGTAAGACTGGTGGGTGTCAATTCGATGATGCCGTCGTCAATGACATTCCCCTGCCACCCCGGTTCGACGATCAAGGTCGAGTGTGGACCCACAATCATCGCGGGCGCCTCGATGGTCTCTCCTCTGGCTAGCGAAGCTCGATCGAGCATCGCCGCATCGATCCATTCCGCACCGTGCCACATGCGGGTTTTTTCGGTCGGCAAATGATGGAGCATGTCCGTGGTGGTCTGGTCTCGATGCGGCGACGGAAGGGTCGCATCACACCGGATTGCGACCAATTCAAGACTGCGGTCACGTTGTGCATAGCCAAAGGTTTCGTGGTGCCGGTCATGAAACCGTTCAGCCAGATTCGCCACGGGATCGATCGACATGCTCAAGGCAGACTCCGTTCCCTGGTATCGAAGATCCACCTGAATTGTGTGGTGGATCTGACCATCTCCACCAAGTTCGTCTTCGAGTAGTCGATCTGCTTCTGCGCACAGGTCCGCCTTCAACACAGCGAACGATTCGGCGTTGAAATCATTGACCGGCTTGTAAATGCCGCGTGTGACGACGCGCCCGATTTCGGCTAGCCCCATCCCCAACGCGCTCAGCATTCCCGATTCGGGATGGTCAAGAATCCGCCGCATCCCAAGAGCTTGAGCGACGCGGCAGAGATGTTGTCCTGCCGCTCCCCCGAAGCCGACTAGAGCCATCGATCGGACATCACTCCCTTGCGCCGTGCTGACGGTTCGAACGGCTTCGGCCATGTGCGTGATCGCGATGTCAAGAAAGCCCTCGGCAAGCGTTTCCAATGTTGGTGTGGCTCCCTGAGATTGCATCTCGACTTGAATCTGCTCGATCTCGCGTTGGGCTGCGTCGCGGTCGAGCGGAAAGGGAAATCGACTCTCCGGAATTCGCCCCAGCAGAAGATTGACGTCGGTCACGGTCAGGGGGCCGCCGCGGCCATAGCAAGCAGGACCCGGATCGGCACCCGCGCTTGCGGGACCAACGACCAGACGTTGATCATTGCTGTAGCCACAAATCGAACCGCCACCGGCCGCCACCGTTTCGATATCCATCATTGGCGTCATCACTCTCACGCCGGCGACACGTGATTCATAACGTCGGCCGACGCTTCCTTCGTAGCGACTGACGTCGGTGCTTGTGCCACCCATGTCCAAGCCGATCGCGGATCGAGTTTTTGCACGTCGCGCGACATGCCCTAAGGCAACGACACCTCCGGCCGGACCAGACAAGATGCTGTCGCGTCCTCGGAACGAATTTGGGGCGACAAGGTTGCCTCCGCTCGTCATCAACCGAAGTCGGCAGGAGTCAGTTCCGCCAAATTGCTGCCAGACGCGCGCGACATAGCCGGCCAAGATCGGATTCAGGTACGCATCCAATGTCGTCGTCTCTGCACGCGAAACCAGCTTGATCAGCGGAGCCACTTCACTTGAACGTGAGACGTTTTCGAATCCCGCATCACGGGCCAGTTGCTCCACCTGTCGTTCATGTTCATCGTTGACGTGGGAATGCAGCAAGCAGATCGCTAGCGACTCGAAGCCCGCTTTCTTGAGTCGAGCGATATCCTTCGCCGCCGTCGCGGTATCGAGCGGAAGGATGATGTTTCCATCCGAATCGAGGCGTTCGGAGACTTCGGTTACGGTGTCGGTCAGAGGGGCCGGTTTCTCAATCGCCAGTGCGAACAAGTCGGGGCGATCTTGCTCGCCGATCCGAAGCAGGTCCGCGAATCCGCTGGTCACGAGGGTGGCTGTATTGGCACCTTGTCGTGTGAGCAGTGCGTTGGTTCCACGCGTCGTACCCATCCGGACGTCAACGTGGGGCAACGGCTGAGACAGCGGGACGCCGAGCAACAATCGTGTTGCGAGTACCGGGGCATCTAAGTTCGCGTCCAATTCCAATTGCGCACCGGGTGAGATTCCCGCGATCTTCCGATCAAGCGTCAGAGTCTCTTGCGAATGTTCGACGATGATTGCCGCTTCTTGACGTTCGGAGTTGGACAACACGGAAAGGGATGCGCCAATCCAAAACCCATCAATCTCTTTGCACGGTAGGTCGTCCAGGTGCAGTGTGGTGTCGTTCGACACCTGCTTTGCCGTGGCACGAATGAGGCCACTGCTGAGTACTTTCGTTTGGCGACACCGTCCACCCTCGTGGACCAGACAATCGGTAAACGTGCCGCCCACATCCGCCCATACCGAAACACTCATGCGTTGAACATCGACAGGCTGTCTTCGTTGCTTGCTTGATCAATCAAGGCAACGACGATGTCACCCGCTTTGAGTCGGTCTTCCGCGCGTGGGACACGCACGAAACCGTCTCGTTCGATGGCGGCAATCAAACAACGACCAGCGAGCGGCAATTCCGAAAGTTTTGCTTGGGTCACTCGCGTACCCTCGGCCACCTCCAGTTCGTAAATACCGATCGATCCGTTGGGGATTCGGCTTTGGCTGATGATGGCGCCTTCATTGAGGAATCCCAGGATCTGCCTCGCCACGACATCGCGTTCACTCACTGCGCGGTCGATGCCAAGCTTGCCGACGACATTTGCATAATCGGGGCGACCGACCACACACATGACGCGAGCCGCACCTAATTCCCTCGCCTCGACGCCGGCCATGATGTTGCTTTCGTCGTTGCCTGTGCAGGCGACAAAGTAGTCGACCGTGCCACCCCCCTCATCCTCCAAGACGCTACGACGATTGGCGTTGGCATGAATGACCGTCACGTCGGGCAATAGTTTAGCCAGACGATTGCAGTGCTCTTGGTCGCGCTCAAGCAACACGATCCGGTAGTCTCGCCGGCTGAGCGAATCGGCCAGGTGATAGCCTGTCTCGCCGCCGCCGGCAATCATCACTCGCTGCTTCGCTCGACTTTCGGATTCGGACACAAACATCCCGCGTGCCTTGGTGACCGATTCGGGGGACCCGATCAAACTGACGCGATCGCGTCCATGCAGTTCGTCCTCGCCACTGGCAATCCACATTCGTCCTTCGCGGGCAATCGAACCGATGCGGACGGAACTCGGAATCTTGAGGTCGCGAAGTTTGTGCCCGGCACACGCTGATTTGTCATCGACTTCCACCTCATAGACCTCCAGCTGTCCCCGGGCAAAGTGCTCCAGCGGGATCGCATCC
The DNA here is from genome assembly GCA_051010815.1 of Rubripirellula sp. Taxonomy (GTDB): domain Bacteria; phylum Planctomycetota; class Planctomycetia; order Pirellulales; family Pirellulaceae; genus Rubripirellula. The sequence goes on along the minus strand of JBPCVD010000616.1, from coordinate 7,647 downwards.
GGATTCCGAATCGCGCGCGCCAATTCGAATGCGGTCAGTTGTTCGAGGCTCAGCAAACTGTCGATGTTGAAGTGACGTTGGTAGTCGAACGTACTGAGGTCGTGAAACGCAGGTGCATAGACCCGAGCGATGCAGCGTCGAGCCCCCAGTTCCTTGGCCATGCTCGCAGCGACGATGTTGACTTCGTCGTCGCCGGTCACTGCCAAACACATGTCCATCGAGCTGACATCTGCTTGAAATAGGACCGTGCTGCGGGAAGCGCTGCCAACGATCGCTCGAACGTCCAATTCGTTGTTGATCCGTTGGACGTTGTCAGCATCGGAATCGACAACCGTCACACTGTGCCCTCGCCGACAAAGCATATCGGCGATCCAGCGACCGACCGTTCCAGCGCCGAGGGTGAGGACTCGCATGGGGCTAGGCCGACAAATTGAAGTTCAGGGACGGGAGAATTCGCAAGCTGACGCTCTCAGCATGCCGCCAGCGACAGGCCGCTGGGACGCCGATGCAGCACCATCAGAATCCTATCGCGCGGTCGACCTGATTAGGAGTCGTCTACCCACGTCCGAGCCCACTGGCTGCGCCATGGCCCTCGTGATTCGGTGGGTCATTGGAACAGGCTCGCCGCAGGAGCGACCTAAACCATCCAGTCGAGGAAACAGATAATCGCAAAGATAATTCCCATGAATCCGGTGATCCACCGCCCCGTCAGCCAGGCATGTTTCAGGATCAACGTCGTGTCTTCGTGACGCGTCGCACCAAACACCAACGCGATCGCGATGATGAGGGGCACGTAGTACAAGAGATAAGTCGGAGAGATCGAAAGCATGTCAGAGACTCGGTAGATCGGTCATGATCAAGGGACGTCGGAGGGTGAAAGAAAGCTCAAATGCTACGTCGATTCACTGCCGTCGCCGTCAGCTGTTTCCTCTGATTCGTCATCGGGGTCTTTCTTGCGACCACTAATAGGGACGGCCAGTGGACCGCCATAGGCGTCGTAGATCACAAGGATGTTTAGCAGGCCCGCAATCACGGTGTACCAAGTTCCCATCTCGTATCCGGCGCCCCGGCGGGCGTACCACGCGGAAACCTCGTCCGCTTCACTTTCAACGACGGGGCGGAAAGGCGGCGCCATGAATCCACCCCACAGGGGTTCGTACGACAAGTCGGTCTGCCCCGTATTCGGATCCGTGTTGTTCCGCATCCGGTTGCCTTGAACCAGCGCCGGTAAGGCTGCCGCTCCGACACCTGCCTGAAGAATGTAGTGCCAGCGTTTGTCCCCAGGTTGCCAGGACGCATAGACGACATGCCCGCCACCCAAAGCGAATCCAAGGATCCATGCTGAGAGGATGCAGACGAAGAACAAGCCGCCTTTGGCGTGACGACCCTGGTAAATGTGCCCGGCCCCGGGAATCAGCCATGCCAGCAATGCGGCGAGCGGTCGGTTGCGAAGGTCGATCCGCTGACCGTCTACCAAAATCGTGTTGTCGCTCTCAGCTGGCATGTCTTGTTTCGAGGTTGCAGTTGCGTGGTTGAATCGGCTGGACATTGTGAAACAAAGCGAATCGTCGCGATAGGTGAATCCAACTCACCGCAGTTTCTCTTGACTCGGTCGATGAGCATGGGCTAAACCGATCTGCTTCGATTGCACATTCCCACCTTTCGCTTCACGGCATTCGCATGGATCGCTTCGCCATTGGCTTCACTTGTTTTGGAATTTTGTCACTAATCGGGTGTGGCTCCAGCACACCGGTCGCTGAGAATGCGCCACCGGTTGCCGATCAAGTGGTTGAAACCGCGACGGCGGTGGTTCCCTCGCCGACGGATGTGGTGAGCCAATTCCTCGACGAAATACGGCGTGGTGGTGCGGATTCCAGCGCAAACACGCTGTTGACCAGCAAGGCCCAGGCGGAATTGAAACGAATTGGCCAGTCCATCCAGCCGATCGGTTCCCCTGACGCCGGATTTCAAGTCACACGTTCGGAGCTCGTCCCAGGCGACGAGCGAGCAGCACTCGTGCACAGCGTTTGGACGGAACCAGCCGCCGATGGAAATAGCACGCAGTTGCAAGTCGTCTGGGCGGTGCAGCGGGAGACCGCTGGATGGCGGATCTCGGGGTTGGCCATGGAGCTAGACCCGGATGCCGAACCGGTCATTTTCGACTTTGAAAACGGTGAGCGAATGGCTGAATTGCTCGCGAATCCCGATCAAACCCCCGCCGGCCCTTCGGGCGCAGCGTCGCAGGCTACAGGCCCCGCAGGAAGTGTGGCTCGATAGAGCTCTGCCATTAGCCTGATCGGAGCCGAATCTTTTGCCGCTCTCAGGTAAATAAGGGAACAGCTAGGGAAGAACGGACGCCTTTGGTGTCGGTTCTTTCTTTATGCGCCGGCATTCTCAGGGCCATCGCTGGCACGTCCCGGCCGGGTGAGGGGATAAATTCCTGGGGAATTGTGCCGTGGCCCAATTGACATGGAATTCCCCAGGGTTAGTTTATGCGACGAAATTACGCGAGCGGAATACTTTACGCAAACTTCCTATTTTGCGTCCGCGTGTGTGAGAACAAAGGCTGGATAGCACGTTGCTATCCACCCTAATTGTCGAGCCTCAGGATTCGGGCTCAGAACCATGATGTGCGAATTCGGATCGCACCAAACTCCGAACTCTTGGGAGATTTTCGATGAATCGGACTGTGGTGAGCGGCGTTGCCGCGTTCGCACTATTTATTGGTGCAGGACTTGCCATGACGGAAACTGCGGAAGCTGGTAACTGCGGTGGCGGCCTCTTCTCTCGCTTGCACGCGAAGAAGTGCGGCGGCGGGTTATTCAGTGGCTGTGGTGGACACAATAAGTGTGGTGGTGGATTGCTTGCACGCTTGCGTGCCAAGAAAGCATCGCGATGCTGTGCCCCTGAGCCAACTTGCTGCGAGCCAGCTCCAGCACCTTGCTGTGAGCCAGCACCAGCACCTTGCTGTGATTCGGCTCCTGCACCGTGCGATAGCGGTTGTGGCGGCGGATGTGATAGCGGATGTGGCGGAGCTGTTGTAAGCAGCGGTTGCGGTGACGGCGGATGCGGCGGCACTGTCAGCAGTGGTTGTGGCGACGGCGGATGCGGCGGCGCAGTAAGCAGCGGATGCAGCGGAGCCGGATGTGGCGGCAGCGTTTCGGGCGGCAGCGTTTCGGGCGACATGTCGGGTATCGAGCTTGCTCCAGGCGAGACGCTTGTTCCTGGCAGCGTCCAAATGGCAGCTCCAGCAGCGGCTCCAGAAGCAGCCAGCAGCAGCGATGCAGCTGAAGAAGCTGCTCCACCTGCACCTGCTCCTGATGCACAAACCGACGCGTAGTGCGTCAAACGATTTGGCGGGGGGATTCGATTCCTGAAGCCAAGAGTATCTAAACAGCCTCGCTGATCTTCGGGTCAGCGAGGTTTTTTATGCGCTGTCGAACTTTTCGCTGTCGAACTTTTCGACGATGTCGGCACGCAACCGGGACACATTGTTGAAGTCCTCGGTGTCATCCGGTTTCAGGAACAGATGCTCGCTTGCGTCGCTGTCCTGAACGAAGAACCACTCCGGCGTCGTTACCGCCCGTTGGGCACGATTCGATTTCGTTACAACTTCCGATTCTTTCTCCGGTTGGCACCATTGCTCGGGAGACCACAGCAGGGAGGGGTCGGGGCCTTGCTGACTGTCGCGGGCGAGATCTTCGACGATCTTTGGCAACGTGCTGCTGCGAGTCAGGTGTGGTAGATGCAATGGCCCGACATCGCTGACGATCATGGGCAGCCGAATTTCGGGACTTCTCAGAGGTCCTTGTTGGTGTCCGATCCATCCATTTTGCCCAAGCTGAAACCCGCTCGTCCCTAGGATCGCGATGTAAGGGTCTTCGGCTTTCAATGAGGTCAGCAGAATCTCTAGCAAGACATCTATCAGCCGAATCTGGCAACCGTAGGTTCGCATCCATGACGTGACGAGGTCGGGGTGATCATCATCTCCGAGTTCGATCTTCGGAGGGAGTGTCTCAGAAAAGACAGGGGGCAGGTTTTCGAGCTGTTCCGTCACGTCCGGATTCTCTTCCAGCAGGTCGACCTCTTCGCTGGGCTCCAGATCATACGGGTCGCCTTCCTCGATCAGAGAAAGAAAGCGGGGCGCGTCCCAGTGATGCGTTAGAAAGCCGCTATGTAGCCACAGGACGCTCCAGGGGGCTTCCTCGGCGTCTCGCTGTATCGCAGCCGCAACGAGCTGTCCAAGCTGTGTGTCGACGATATCCTCTGCGGGCCGGGCGCTTCGGGAGCCTCGATCATGAAGCGATACGAGCTGTTCAAAAGGTGACTGTTCGAATTGGTCGGAGACTTCCCGCACGTCGGTGATCAGTTCGATACTGCCTTGGCGACGCCAGTGCGATTCCCAGCTCGGGGTCGATTGAAGTCCATCTGTGACGTGTCGAAACGTGGCGTTCGGGTCGTCAGAAGTTGCCAGCCAACGATCCCAAACGCAGCCCGTGCTGGCGATCGCATCCAAGGCGGGTGTCTTGTTCCAAGACGAGCCGTAGCAACCGAGTGCTGAGGTCGCGAGGCCTTCAAGCGAGAGAACGACCAAGGGGCGTGAAGTCACGGATGGATCCGGGAGATTGGCAATGGTGCAATAAGTAGTGGCCGCGCAGGAGGGCAAGCGCGGGAAGTCGCGGAGGTGTTTGGGGTCCGGACCGCCATTGGAGGCTCGCCGCCAAGCTGAGCACGGGGAGACACCAGCGTACTGGAAAACTCGCACGAAGTTCATCCGGTGATGGGGCAATTCGGGGTTCATCCCTTCCGGAAGGAGTGCAGATGGTCCGAGCCGGACGCGTCTGACGAATACAAGCCGCACAATCGTTACGCGAGTCTCGGAGGGAACGATCTGGCGAATGTCGAGTTGCGATGCCGTCCACAGCACGAGCTAGCTTTCAGCAGGTAACACCGCGTCTCTTCTCTTTCTCTCCGCACTTCATTGACCGAGCCAGGCATGTCTCTTCCACAGCCCTCGTCCGACGACTCTCGAACCGCCGAGTCGGTCGCAGTTCCCCCTCTCAGTCAATCCAAGCAGCTCGATTCGACGCAGTCATCGCAACCACTTCCCGAATCGGTGCCCTCGCTGGAACGCCTGCTTTCCGAGGCGGTGGCGGACTATCCAGCACCCGCGACGACGGCAGATGAGTCCCCACTGTCGGCCCGATTGCCAGAGCTGGGTCGTAGTCGTGTGTGGGGTGTCCCCTTCGATCATGTCACGTTGTCCGAAGCGAGGCAGCGGATTGGTGAAATGATTCGGTTCGCACAACCCGGTTACGTGATCACCGCGAATCTGAACTATGTGATGCTGCATGCGGATCGGCCCGAGATGCAGAAAGTGACCGAGGACGCCGATTTGATTTTGGCGGATGGTCAGCCCATCGTGTGGCGAAGTCGGCTTTCTAAACAAGCGTTGCCCGAACGAGTTGCGGGAAGTGAGCTGATCTATGAATTGGCCGATCTCTCCAGTCAGAACGGATGGGGAATTTACTTTCTCGGGGGAAAGCCTGGTGTCGCTGCGACCTGTGCCGAACGGCTGTCTGAACAGTACCCAGGCTTGGTGGTCGCAGGTGTCGAGTCGCCGCCGTTCCGCCCGCTATCTGCCGAGGAACAGCAACAACAGGATGAGCGAATCCAATGCTCCGGCGCCAAAATCTTGCTGGTCGCGTTTGGACAACCCAAGGGCGAGCAGTGGATTCATCAGCACTATCAACGACTCGGCATTCCGGTCAGCATCCAGTTGGGGGCATCGTTTGACTTCGTCGCTGGAACGGCCAAGCGAGCCCCTGCAGTTTGGCAGCGGTTGGGTTTGGAGTGGGCCTATCGGATGCTGAGTGACCCTCGCCGCCTTGTGCCTCGCTACGCTTGCAACGCAGCCTTCTTGATGCGAGCCTTGATCGAGGATTGGAAGCGTGTCGTCACAGGTTGGGGCATGGGTGAGTGGACCGGCGACGCACGCGGAGAACACACCCTGGACCGACGTCGGGGCTAAGCCTGCGAAGGCATTGCCAGTGGAGCCAAGCCATAGACGCGACCCTGAGTCACAACGGCTTCGGATCGGCCACACGCGTCTGGCATTATGAGCCTCACGCGTCCGGCGTCTAATGCCACATCATACGTTCGACGTTAGAAAGCCAAACACGCGTGGGCTGCTGAGGAATACTCGCGCCGGGCATTCAATGTCCTCACCGATGGACGGCCCAAAGTTGGGACGCCCTCTCTCATTCGCAGAAGACTCAAACGCCTCAGGCACCGGCCGGAGCAGGCTTCTTTTTCTTTGGCTTGAAGATCTCGGTCGCTGTTCCAAAGTGAACTTCGCCGGCATTCATTAACGTCTCGCTGAGCGTTGGATGGGGGTGCACGCTTTCGGTGATGTCGTGAACTTCGCAGCCCATTTCGATCGCCAAGACAGCTTCGGCAATCAACTCGCCGGCACCGCTTCCGACGATTCCACAGCCGAGCACACGATCGGTCTTGGGATCGACCAGCCACTTTGTCAAGCCATTGGTGATCCCAAGTGCTTGAGCCCGCCCACTCGCAGCCCAAGGATAGAGTTCGACGTCGACCTCGATGCCTTCTCGCTTCGCCTCTTCTTCGGTGATCCCCGCCCAAGCGATCTCAGGATCGGTGAAGACGACCGCTGGGATCGCGGCTTTGTCGAATGCCACCGATTTGCCAGCCACAACTTCTGCCGCGACGCGTCCTTCGTGCGTTGCTTTGTGAGCCAACATCGGGTCACCCGCGATGTCTCCGATCGCCAGGATGTGTGGATCAGCGGTCCGTTGCTGCTGATCGCAGACAACGAAGCCGCGTTCGTTTACTTCGACCTTGGTGTTTTCAAGCCCGATCCCGCGAGTGACCGGTCGCCGTCCGATGCTGACTAGCACACGGTCGTACTGCTCGTGCCCGAATTTTCCAGGCCCTTCGAAGGTGACTTCGATTTTGTCGCTCACCTGAGTCAGGGAGCCGACTTTTGTGTTCAGGAAGACACGGCCCTCACAGAGCTTGTCGATTTCTTTGGCCAAGGGCTTTACGAGGTCTCGGTCAGCGCCAGGCAGTAGCCCGTCCAACAATTCGACGACGGTCACCTTGGAGCCAAGCCGCGCGTAGACACTGCCCATTTCCAATCCGATGTAACCGCCTCCCACGACCAGCATCGTTTCCGGAATGTCAGCGAGCGCCAACGCTCCCGTGCTGTCCATCACGCGATCACTGCCAATCTCGAAAGACGGGGGCATGGCTGGGACGCTGCCGGTTGCCAGGATGCATGTGTCGAATGTGAGGACGCCACCTTCGGGAATGGACTCGTGGTCGCCCTCGAGTTTCAACGTCGTGGAATCGACAAAGCTACCGCGTGCTTGGATCACGGTCACGTTTCGACGCTTTGCGAGTTGGCCCAATCCGCCGGTCAGGTTCGAGATCACCTTGTCTTTGCGAGCACGTACCTTGTCGATGTCGATCTTCGGCTTCTTGTCGTAGACGACACCCCAGTCCTCTCGGAGCTCGTCAACTTCACTGATCACCTTCGCCACATGCAGCAGCGCTTTACTGGGAATGCACCCTCGCAGCAAACAGGTCCCACCAAGTGTCGGTTCCGCCTCGACAATC
>JBPCVD010000615.1:0-10074 GCA_051010815.1 Rubripirellula sp. | reverse complement strand
GCTCGAAATCCAAACCGTTCGTCGATGACAGCGTGACCGTCTTCTCGTCCGCCGGCATATGGGCAAGTCGCTCGCGCAACTTCGGATCCGCCATGACGGCGCTGAGCAAACCGTGGGGCGTTTCCTCGTCACTTTGAAAATCAGAACTCACGTTCGAAGAACTGCCTATTCAAAAGGAATGATTGGTCGAGGTGGACACCCGCGTCCCCTCGCATCTCACTTCACGGTTCGGGCCAAGTGCCCTTTCAGGAAGGTCCTCAGCTTCCTACTTCGGACGTGTTTGACCGTCGTCAGGTTCAGTGTGACCCGAGTGTGATCCGTATCCGACTCGTCGACCGGACCATTCATGTCCAGGGCCTCAAATTCTTCCGAATCGAATGCTTCGCGTGGTCCCGCCAGCGTGACTTTCAACGATTCGGTCGACTTGGTTTCAACCTCTGCCCACGGTTCCGCTGCTCCGTCAGGCTTCACTTGTACGCGATCGGGCGACTCAAACGCCAACGAATCGTCACCCGCGACCTGCTCCAGTAACTTCAACATACGATCGGCCAATTCCAACGGCCACTCCGGTCCCTCTCCGCTAGGGAAACCTTTCTCGAGAGAATGCCACTTACGGCCCAATGCCTTCCATGGATCGAGCGTCACCTCGTTGACGGTCGCTGCCTTCTTTTCGCTCGCGCCCTGTGTCAGGCTGACCGGTTGCAACTTCTTTCGAGCAGTACTTTTGCTCGCCGGTTTTGCGGTCTGTGCCGACTTCGTACGTGACGCACTCTTCGCAGGCTGATCGACCCGAGTGGCTTGAGGACGAACGGCAGAAGCATCAACAGGGGGCTCATGATCTGACACGACATCGCCACTTTCAATCTCCAGCACTTCTGCCACAAAGGGTGCGGTTGCCGAGGCTAATCCCTTCGCACGCGAGCGACGTCGCTGCTTCGAAGTTGCAGCCAACTCCTCGGGCGTTCCCGTGAACACCACGTGACCACCGTCGACACCCGCCCCAGGCCCCATGTCGATGATCCAATCGGCACACTTCACAACGTCCAGATTGTGTTCAATCACAACGACCGTGTTGCCCAGCTCAACAAGGCGCTGAAGAACGCCCAGCAGTTTGTCGATATCGTCAAAATGCAAACCAGTCGTCGGCTCGTCCAGCAAGTACAACGTGCTGCCGGTGAATGGGCGACTTAACTCCGCAGCAAGCTTCACGCGTTGCGCTTCGCCTCCTGAGAGTGTCGGCGCCGATTGCCCAAGAGTCACGTAGTCCAATCCGACATCACAAAGCGTTTGAAGCGTTCGCGAAATCTTGGGGTAGGAAGCGAAGAGTTCAATGGCTTCGCCACATTGCATGTCGAGCACATCGGCGATCGATTTCCCGTGCAGCTTTATTTCCAGGACATCGTCGTTGTAGCGACGCGACTTGCATTCCTCGCAGGGCACCCAAACGTCCGGAAGAAAGTGCATTTCGATTTTCAGCTGACCACTACCCTCACAGGTCTCACAGCGACCACCGGGCACATTGAAACTGAAGGTTCGCGCTGTGAAACGTCTTTCGGCCGCCTCGGGAATACTTGCAAACAGCTGACGAATGAGGTCAAAGACACCCGTGTAAGTGGCCGGATTGCTACTTGGAGTATTGCCCAGCGGAGACTGATCGACTCGGATCACCTTGTCGATGTAGCGGATTCCTTCAATCTTATCGTGACGCCCAGGTCGGACACGACTGCGATGCAGCCGTCGAGCTAACGCAGGGTACAGAATCTGCTCGATCATCGAGCTCTTACCGCTTCCGCTCGGACCGGTGACAGCCGTCAAGACTCCCAGCGGTAATTCGAAGTCGACCGACTGCAGGTTGTTCTCGCGCGCTCCTAAGATCTTTAAGAAATCAACGTACGGTTTACCATTCTCCGACATCACCGGCCGACGGGATTTCGGAATTTCGATCCTCTTGTTCCCGTCGATGTATCCCGCCGTGACGGACTGATCGTAGGGCGAAACTGCCCCAGGAGCGCCCTGTGCAACGATCCGACCGCCGTGTCGTCCAGCTCGGGGTCCGAAATCACACAGATAGTCGCTACTGTTAATCACTTCGCGATCATGCTCGACAACCAGCAGCGTGTTCCCAAGGTCTCGCAGACGGTGCAACGCGCCGATCAAACGCTCGTTATCACGAGGGTGAAGTCCAATCGTCGGTTCGTCCAGCACGTACAACACGCCACACAAACCACTGCCGAGCTGAGCCGCGAGCCGAATGCGCTGCGCCTCGCCACCTGAGAGCGTCGCCGCGCCACGATGCAGGGTCAGATAGTTCAATCCTACATCCAGCAAGAACCCGACCCGCGACTTCACCTCGCGGATCAATTCTCCGGCGATCTTTCGTTCACGCCGATCGAGCTTCCAACTCCCCACCTCGGTATGAAGTCGGTCGAGCGGCATGTGAACCAGATCCGCCATCGTTCGATCGCGAAAACGGACCGCCGCTGCCTCCTCTCGCAAACGCGAACCATCGCAGGCAGGGCAATCAATCTCAGCCGTAAACTGCTCCAACTTGCCACGCAACCCAGGCGTCAAACGCGAGGCTTCGTCCAATGCAGGATAGAAACCTTTGAATTGGAATCGGAACAAGACCTTTGAAGCTTTCGACTTTTTTCCAGCGTCCGACTCACGCACTTCGATCCATTGCGGACCGGTGCCTCGAAAGAGAATACGTCGCTGCGAAACCGTCAGCTGGTCGTAGGGAACATCGATTGCAATCCCGGTGTGCCGCGCGAGCGCTTGGAGCATCCACGCCGACACATTCTCGTCGACACTGGGCCACAACAAGGCGGCACCTTCCTGAAGTGTTTTCACGGGAGACGTCACAAGCGCCGCGGGATTGGTTCCCGTCTGCGTTCCCAGTCCTTCGCATTGGGGACACCACCCGATTCCGGTGTTGAAAGAGAAGTGATGCGGCGTCAAATCATTAAACGATCGCCCACAACACTCGCAGACCAAGTGTTGACTGTGCGTCTCAACCTTCCACCGCGGCTCCTCGCGATCTTCTTCAGCAATCGCGACTTGGAGCACTCCAACGCCAAGCGAAAGCGCTTGCTCGACGCTGTCAGAGATTCGTGAACGATCCGAGGGCTGAACCAGGATACGGTCGACCACGACCTGAACTTCCTGCCGCTTGCGCGGGTCCAACGGAGGCGCGTCATCCAATCCAATCGTCTTGCCATCGACCCGCACACGTTGGTAACCAATGCTCCGAAGTGATTGCCATGTATCGCGTGACGCTTCGCCCGATTGCACCTCAATCGGCGCCAGCAGCAAAGCACGAGTACCTTCAGGATGATCCATCACTTTTTCGACGATTTGATCAGGCGTCTGAGTTCCGACCGGAATCTGGCAATCGGGACAATGCATCGTGCCCAACCGCGCCATCAAGATTCGCATGTAGTCGTAAACCTCGGTCACAGTCCCAACGGTACTGCGTGGCGAGTGCCCGAGGTTTTTTTGCTCCAACGCAACGGCGGGCGACAAACCTTCGATCTTTTCGACGTGCGGCTTCTGAACCTGGCCAACGAATTGCCTGGCGTATGACGACAGCGATTCGACATAGCGACGCTGCCCTTCCGCATAGATCGTGTCCATCGCAAGCGAGCTCTTCCCACTGCCACTGGGGCCGCAAAACACCGTCATCGCATCGCGAGGCACTTCGACGTCGACCGCCTTCAAATTGTGCTCGCTTGCCGCTTCGACAACGACGTGCGTTCGTGCCGCGGGCGACTCCGATACGATCTGCCGAATCGCATTCGCCTTCCTGCGTACGGCCTTACGTTTGATCCCGAGCGATTTGGCAAGCGCCGCACCGGTGTAGCTTGCCGGACTCTTGGCGACTTTCTCCGGTCGACCCTCGGCAACGATCTCGCCGCCACCTTCACCCCCTTCGGGCCCCAAGTCGATGACCCAATCGGCCGTTTTCACAACATCCATGTTGTGCTCGACGATCACGATCGTATTGCCATGATCGGCCAATCTCTGAATCACCTTCAGCAGCAATTCGATATCCGCGAAGTGAAGGCCTGTGGTCGGCTCGTCCAACACGTACAACGTCTTGCCCGTCTCTCGTTTGCTCAATTCACGCGACAACTTGATTCGTTGCGCTTCGCCCCCGGAGAGCGTCGGTGATGGCTGTCCGAGCTTCAGGTATTCCAGACCAACGTCGACCAACGTTTGCAGCTTCTCAGCAATTTTGGGAACGTTCTTGAAGAGCTTGAGCGCCTGTGAGATATCCATCTCCAGCACGTCACCGATCGACTGGCCCTTGAACTCGACGGAGAGCGTTTCACGGTTGTAACGACGCCCCTGGCATACCGGGCAGGTCACCCATACGTCGGCCAAGAAATCCATCTCCAGCTTTGTCGCGCCATTTCCGTCGCAGGCGGCACAACGGCCACCATCGACGTTGAAGCTGAATCGACTGGACGTGTAACCACGCGTCTTGGCTTCCGGCATCCGGGCGAACAGATTACGGATTTCATCGAAGACTTTGACGTAGGTCGCCGGATTGCTGCGTGGCGTTCGTCCAATCGGCGATTGGTCAATCGCGATCGTCTTATCGAGATGTTCGAGTCCCTCGATCGAGACGTGATCGCCAACGTCAGCCTCCGCTCCATTGAGCTCGTTACGAAGCAACGGTTCAAGGATGCCGCCCACGAATGAACTCTTCCCACTGCCCGAAACACCTGTCACACAGGTGACCATCCCCAGCGGAATGGAGACGTCGATACCTTTTAGATTGTGAAAGGTCGCCCCGCGAATGGTCAGATGCGGCACGCCTTCGATCGGTCGCAGTTCACGCGCCACTTCAATGGCGCGCCTCCCTGACAAGAACTGACCGGTCACACTCTTTTCCGACTCACAGACTTCATCGACCGTTCCGGCGGCCACGATTCGTCCACCTTTGATCCCCGGCCCCGGTCCAAAATCAACAATCAAGTCGGCTGCACGCATCGTATCTTCATCATGCTCGACGACGATCAGCGTGTTACCGGTGTCGCGCAGACGAAGCAGGGTTTCGATCAAGCGATCGTTATCGCGCGGATGAAGTCCGATCGAAGGTTCGTCAAGAATGTACAGCACGCCAACCAATCCGCTGCCAATCTGCCCGGCCAGCCGAATCCGCTGCGACTCACCACCGGACAGCGTCGGCGCGGTCCGCCCGAGCGTCAGATACTCCAAGCCTACACCCAACAGAAATCCAACACGCTGACGAATCTCCTTCAACGCCTCGGCCGCAATCACGGCGTCTGTTTCCCCCAGGATGATGTCGGCAAAGAACTGGTGCAATCGATCCGTCGAGAGTTCACAAAGTTCCGGAAGCGTCAGATCAGCCTTTGCGTCCGCTGACTTGAGAAACGACTCGTCGCCAGTACGGATCGTGACCGATGACGCTTGCTCATTGAGTCGCTTGCCATGGCAGTCGGGGCAATCCATCGTGTTCATGTACTTTTCGAACTGACGCAATTGCATCTTGTTGCGTGTCGTCCGATACCGCCCAAGGAGCTCGGGGATGAAACCGTCGAATGCGCCGGTGTACTTTTTCGCACGACTTCCACCTCGCCAGGTGAACTCCATCGATTCGTTAGTGCCCCATAACCAGACCTGACGCGCTTCGTCCGATAACTCGGACCATTTTCCTTCCAGCATTGTTCCCGATTCAAACCCGAAGGCTTCATCCATCGCATCGGCAACCCCACGGTAGATGTGACGGCGATACCGCCCCATGTCTCCCCATTTCCCAAGCAGCGTGATCGCGCCCTTTCGAATCGAAAGCTGATCGTCAGGTATCAACAACTCCGGGACAAACGTGTAGAGACGTCCCAGCCCATCGCACGCCTCGCACATCCCCTGAGGACTGTTGAAGCTGAATAGCTGTGGACTCGGCGGTTTGAAGCTGCGACCACAACCACCGCATGAGTACTTCGACGAAAAGAGCAGATCTTCCTTCGGGACACCCGTTTGTGGATCATTCGGCTCCGACAAAGAAACCAGCAGCGTTGCTTCCCCGAGTCGCAATCCAAGTTCGACTGCTTCATTGACGCGCCCTCGATCACGCGCGTCGGGCTGGATCCGATCGATCACCACTTCCACATCATGGCGGTGCTGACGATCCAACGATGGCGGATCGGACAGCCGAATCGTTTCTCCATCGACTCGCGCACGCAGAAATCCTTGCTTGCGTAAATCCTCGAACAGATCCTTGAACTCACCTTTCTGGCCACGAATCACCGGCGCCAAGATCCACAAGGATGCATCGATCGGCAGGGACAAGATCCGAGACGTGATCGCATCTCCCGTCTGCGCCGTGATCTGCGTTCCACAACCAGGGCAATGCCCGGTCCCCACCCGAGCAAACAAGACTCGCAGGAAGTCATAGATCTCCGTGATCGTTCCGACCGTACTGCGTGGATTGTTTCCCGACGATTTCTGGCTGATCGAAATCGAGGGACTCAATCCGCTGACGAGATCAACGTCAGGCTTGGGCATCTGCCCCATGAATTGGCGAGCGTAGTGACTCAGACTCTCGACGTAACGCCGTTGTCCTTCCGCGTACAGGGTGTCAAATGCGAGCGAAGATTTCCCGCTCCCAGAAACTCCCGAGAAACAGATCAACTGCCCCCTGGGCAGCGTTAAGTTCACGTCACGTAAGTTGTGTTCGCGGGCCCCTTTTACTTTGATTTCCGTTGTCGTCATTCCCTAGCCGACCTGCCTTCGATGTGTCGTCCTAACGTGAATTCAACCCGTCCACGCCTAACACGCTAGAGTGCCGCATTCCACAGAGAAAGGGGTCATTGATTCTGCCCTTCCCCCCACTCGTTTTCGCACCACCTGGACAAGCCGACGGCTCGCCGCCAATGCCCTCGGAAGTGCAAGCCCACGGGCGACTCTCGGGTACCATGAGCCGGGAATCGACGTTGTCAGGTCGATGAAAAACGGCAAGTTTGCAACCCAAAGGTCACCCGCGGGCAAGTCGCGAGTCCGGCTCGTCCACCCATCGCCCTTTCAATCCGGCAGAGCGACGCCAGCGATCCGGCATTCCACGACCGCGGATCCCATGTGAGGTTTCCGCTCGAAAGCACCCGGACATCCCACCGCACCCGCTGGTGTCGAGGCCTTCCCACCACAAGAATCACAACGCCCAAAACGAGATCACCATCAGGAGCAACTGCGTGCCGCAGAATATCGAGATCAAGGCCAGACTGACCGACCTGCAAAGGCAACTCAACCTCGCACGAAAGTTGTGTGGCGAGGAGGGCCGGAATCTGCATCAAGTCGACGTCTTCTTCCGATCTGACTTTGGACGCCTAAAACTTCGGCGTTTTGAGGACGGCAGCGGCGAACTGATTTTCTATCGTCGCGATGATTCAACCGGCCCCAAGTTGTCAGAGTACGTGATCTCGCCAACGAACACACCCGACGCTCTTCAAGAGGCGTTGACGAAAGCCCACGGCGTGACCGCAGTCGTGGAAAAGGAACGGACCGTACTGATTCACGGTCGGACCCGAATTCACCTCGATCAGGTTTCTGACCTCGGTGACTTCCTCGAGCTCGAAGTCGTGCTGCCAGAGAGTGAATCCATCGCATCGGGACAGCAAGAGGCAGCCGCGCTGATGCGTGATCTAGACATTGACGAATCGATGCTCATCGACTGCGCGTATGTCGACTTGCTTCTGAGACAGAAGCCTACTGATTGAAAGACAGCTGCCTGCTGAAGCAAGGGCACGGCTGACAACCTATCGAATAGGTCTAGGCAGCCGCACGATGCGATTCGACTTCCGGAACGCGTTCCTGTGCCAGGACTTCTTCCGCCAAGGCTTGGTAATCGGTCGCGCCGTTACTGTGAGCCGAATATTGGAAGATTGACTGACCAAAACTTGGCGCTTCCGCGAGTCGAATGTTTCGTCGAATGCGAGTTTCAAAGAACTTCGCTTCCCGAAAGAATTCTCTTCCACCTTTGCTGGCCTGGAAGAACTCGTCGATGTCGGTGCTGACTTCTGCTGCAAGGCGAGTGTTCGAGTCGTACATGCACAGCATGACACCCGACAAACGCAAGCCGCTGTTCAATCGTCGCGACACGACCTCGATCGTACGCAACAACTTGCTCAAGCCATGGAGCGCCAAAAAATGCGGCTGCAGTGGCAAAAAGACCTCCGAAACGGCGACCAATGCATTGACCGTCAACACACCTAGACTTGGTGGGCAGTCGAGGACGAGGTAGTCGAAGTCGGCGTCGTCTTCTTCCATCCGGTCGCGGAGGATCATTTCCCGTCCAACTTCACCTGCCAGCTCGAGTTCAGCCGCAGCCAAATCCAAGTTCGATGGAACGACGGACAGATGATCACTGATGTCACGGCGAGCCTGCTCGAGCGATGCATTGCCACATAACACCTCATACATACTCGGTTCGCCATCGACAGCCGAGATCCCTAGGTGCAGCGATGCGTGCGCCTGCGGGTCCAAGTCCATGAGGCAAACACGACGACCCGATTCTGCTAGTGCCGCAGCAAGATTGACCGAACTGGTCGTCTTGCCAACGCCACCTTTTTGGTTGATCACGGCGATGGAACGCATGGTTCTTCCTTTTCGTCTCGTGTGATGTTTGCCAATGCGTATGAGCTCAAGCTCAGGCGGCAGCACGGGTTTGAAGCTTCTGGTAAGCCAGCAAGACTTCGTACAAGTCCGCATCGACGCGGATCGTGTCGTCGGCGAAATCGCTTAGCCAAGCACGGTCGTTACTCACGGCGTCGATCAGCAGCGGCACGATCTTTCCCAGCGGCACCGACACTGTTTTAGGATCAGCGGTGCCGGTAATTCGGTCCAGTTCCCGCTCTTGACGATCAGTGCTCGTTGAACTTGGAAAGAGTCGCAGGGAAGGCTTCGACATCAGTAACTCGCGGTGGGGAGGTATCAGCTGCGTGGGAGGTTGGAACTTGGCTTTTGAGGGATTCGCTTCCTTGCGTCGCCGCTCAGACACCTATCAGGTCCAATGCTGGTATCGACTTTAACGGTTAGGAAGATTGAACCGAATCCACAGAAAATGACGATCTTTCTTCAAGCCGCTGTTTCACGAAGCTCCGTCTCGCCACTGTCCTCGAACGTACGACAACCGTGCTCAATTCGATCACGAAAAGCGGTCTTAAGAATCTCTGATCGAAGCATCCCGTTTCACGTGACCTCCTTCCAAACTTTTCGTTCAAAGCGAGGTTAAAGGACCACCATCGCCGACGTTTCACGACTTCAAACGCGTTTTGGCATGCATGCTGCATCCGAGGAAGCTTGTTCGCCCACTTCTTCACAACGGGATTGTTTCATGCAAAAGCTCCTCGCCGGCTTCGTCTCTGCCATCACCGCGACTCTCTGCTGCCTTCCATCGCGTGCCGCCGCCCACGCCACTCCGTTGTTCCATGCCGCCAGCGAGTACCAACAAGCCACGCATGAATTCGGCCATCTTGTCATCAGGTCCTCCTTCCTCGATCCCTACCAACATCGAATGGTTCATCGATTGATGGAATCAAGCGACCGATTAATGGCTTCTGCTCGCAGACCTGAAGCGCGAGATCGGTTCTTCAATGAATGGCTGGAGACGCGTCTTCGTTTTCAACAAGTTCGAATCGTCATTCTTGGCGATCCCGGCTGCCCCCTCACAAGCCCGTTCGCCGCCTGCGCCGATCGTCTTTGTTGCTCCTTTCGAACATTGGCCGAGCAGATCTCGCTGACTCCCTGCTTGCACCCGCTTCCGCACTGGTTCGACACGAGAAACACACGCACCACCTCGTGGTACGGAGACCGTCCAACCTCCTCCAGGATTTCACAGGCGAGGCAGTTTGGAGGTAGGGTCGACTTCGAATCGGGCTCGACTTACGTGGACCTAACAAACGGTTCCCCGGTGCGTCACCGAGCAATGATCCCAACGTCTTACGGTCCTCAGCCGACGGTTCACTCGCCGTGGCAACCGCCATCTTCTCACCTGCGTGGATCCCACGGAACGAGTCAGACCAGAACGATCCATTACCCGAACCAGACCTGGAG
>JBPCVD010000614.1:0-7551 GCA_051010815.1 Rubripirellula sp. | reverse complement strand
CTCCTCATCGGACTGTTCAACGAACTCAATGTCTGCGGCCCAGGATTCGGTCCAGTCATGCAATTGCGCTAGAAATTCGGAATGAACGCCGGATGCGGCGCTGATGATCGCGCGACATCCGACCGCCTTCGCAGCCGCCGTGCGGATCACGATGTCGGTCCAGTGATCTCGTTCGCTGACTCGAACCACAAGCAGTGGAACGGGAATGTACTTCCGCAGATTGTCCTGGCCGAGCAATCGAAAATGGTCATGCACCTGCAGAAACTCTTCCGTCGCGGCACGGTCAAAACTCGCCATCGCCGTGACGACTCTTGCGGTCTCTGATTCGTCGAGGCCACCGTGCTCAGACAACTTTCGTGCCAGTACTCTCAAGTCTGGGTTGTCGATACTCGTGTCACGTTCCTGCGTTGCGACCTTTTCCCTGTCGGTGAATCGCATGAGCTGGGCCACGTAGTTGGGACCGCCAGCCTTGATGCCGGGACCAAACGCGCTGCGACCCATGCCACCAAAGGGCTGACGCAGTACGATCGCACCGGTGGTGGAGCGGTTGATGTAGAGGTTCCCTGCGCGGATGCCTTCGGTCCATTCCGCCTGTTCGCGATCATCCAAACTTTCTAGTCCTGATGTGAGCCCATAGCCGGTCTGATTCACAATCTGAATCGCTTGTGAAAGGTTTCGGAAAGACATCACGCCTAGGACTGGCCCGAAGAATTCGGTCATGTGCGTGTAACTGCCACGAGTGACGTTCCATTTGATGCCGGGCGAGTAGATGCAAGGACTACCGTCGACTCGCCTGGGCAAGAGCGCCCACGATTCGCCCGGTTCCAGCTCTTTCAGTCCCTTCACTAAATCGCCGGATGGTGGTGCGACGAGAGGTCCAAGTCGGTTCGAGGTGTCCCATGCGGATCCGACTTGCAGACTGCGGGCCGCATCGACCAACGCGGCGCGAAACGATTCGTCATGAAAAACTTCTTCTTCCAGTAGCAGCAGCGATGTGGCGGAACACTTTTGGCCGCCATGTCCGAACGCGGACTGCAAGACATGTTTGATCGCCTGGTCGCGATCGGCCATGGAGGTCACGATGGTGGCATTCTTTCCGCCGGTTTCCGCAAGCAAACGCATATCGGGTTTGGACTGCAACATTCGAAGTGCCGTCGCCGTACCCCCGGTCAAAATCACGGTGTCGACATCCGGGTGAGTGACCAAGGCCTCGCCAACGGGATTCCCCGCACAAGGCAACAGCTGCAATGCCGCTGGAGGGATGCCGGCTCGGTAAAAGCACTCACACAACAGATGCGCGACCAAGACGGTATTGGATGCCGGTTTCAAAATCACGGCATTGCCTGCCGCAAGCGCCGATGCGATTCCTCCGCAAGGAATGGCGATCGGGAAATTCCAGGGCGACACGACCACCACGACACCACGCGGTTCGGCATGCACAGGTTCCAGCGACTCGAAGTAGACAGCGGAGCGTGCATAAAACTCAACGAAATCAACAGCTTCCGAAACCTCTGGATCACTCTCGGTAAGAACCTTCCCGCTTTCCGCAAGCGCGGCACCCATCAGTTCGCCGCGCGCCTTGCGGATTTCCTGCGCGGCCCGCTCCAAGATTGTCATGCGTTCAAGGGCGTCACTTGAGCGCCACTGCGTCGTATCGGTGCTGGCGACATCGACTGCTCGGGTCACGTCATCGAGCGTAGCCTGCACATAGCGAGCGATGATCACATCTTCACGGGACGGATCGCGTGATTCGCGAATCTCACGCTCATCGTCGACCGGTTGGCCTCCGACAAGTAGCGGCACCGTCATGGCTTGGTCGTCGTGACGGTCAACCCAATCGTGAATGATTTGATCGGCCCACGCCGAATTTGCTGGCAGACTGAAATCGGTGTCGGACTCGTTCGTGAACTCCCACCAATCGGCCGAGAGTGCAGGTTCGTTTGACGGTGGGTGGCGTCGATCCTGTGTTCGGCGCGGCTCGCTGCTCAATCGGTCGATCAATGTGAAGGATTCCAGGAAGCCGGTCTCCAGTAGTGCCCAGGCATCGGAGCCGACCGTGATGTTGAACGCGTGCCGTAGAAAGTTCTGCTCGCCGGTGTTTTCATCCAGTCGTCGGACGAGGTAGCCGATCGCGTGAATGAAGTCCTCTTTGCGACATGCCGGAGCATACAGCAGGACGCTTTTGGTCAGTTCATGTAACGCTCGGCGTTGGTGGTTGGCCATGCCCTCAAGCATCTCGAACTGGATCATGCTCAACGCATCTTCTTCGAATGCCATTACCAGTGCATAGCTGATGTCAAACAGGTTGTGCGAGGCGATGCCGGGGCGCACTGCCGCTAAGCTCTCGGGTCGCATCGCAAACTGAACCATACGTTTGTAGTTCGCGTCGGTCTCGACCTTCCGATGAAACGGCGACTGTGGCCACCCGTGCAGGGATGCCTCAACACGTTCCATTTCCATGTTGGCGCCTTTCACGATGCGAATGGTGATCGGTGCTCCGCCCGCCTCGACACGTTCGCGGGCCCACTGTGTGAGCTTCTGCTGCCAGTCGAAGGAATCGGGAATGTAGGCTTGCAGGACGATTCCGGCGGCAACATTCTCTAAACCGGGCCGGCTTAGCGTTCGCATGAAGACCTCCGCCGTCAACGACAGATCGCGGTACTCCTCCATGTCCATGTAAACGAACTTGGGAACCTCGGTGCCATCCTGGCGACGAAAGATGCCCTTTGCCGCAGCGCGGTAAAGCAGCTCCATTCGATCGCACATGGGGCGAATCGAGGCTTCCCTTGCGACGGGCGTGATCTGCGAATAGATCGTCGAGATTTTGACCGACATCACCTCGATCTCGGGCAATTGAAACGCTTGCAGGTATTGTTTCAGTCTTTGACTTGCTTCCTCCTCCCCTAGAATCGCCTCGCCCAAGAAATTGACATTCATTCGCACTCCCTCGGTGCGACGCTCTTCCAAGTGTCTGCAAAGAACTTCGCGCTCGGCCGGGATGATTACGTTTGCCGTTTCGCGGCGCATCTTGTCCTTGACCATCGGGATCGTCACCCCCGGCATGTAGCTTCCGAAAGATTGGAAACCACGCAGCAGCGTTCGCTCGATCGGGCTAAAGAATCGCGGCACGCCTTGCACATCCAGGATGTGTACCAATTGATCGGCGGCGCGAGCGGCCTCGTCAGATCGAAATGCTTGATCCGTGAGTGCGGTAAGTGTGACCTTATCGCTGGGATGATGAATCATTCGATCGAGTTCGGTTTGTTGCTTGCGTTCCTCGGGTGTTTGTAACTCTTGGGCACGTTGTTGAAGAGCTCTGGCTAGATGCAACGCCTTTTGAATGGTTTCTGGATGCTCGCACGTTTCCTCTGCGACAAAATCCCCCAGAAGCGTCCGGGCTGCCATTTCGATATTGGTGGAGGCCATGTTGTGCTCGTGCGAAGAGTCGATGCGATTTACGTTGTTTGGAAACCCAACCTTGGCATGACGTTGCGGAGCCCCCCACTGAGACGAGCGGATCGAACCGCCCGTCTGCCGAGACGAACGCTTCATGTGCACAACGCAACCGACGCTAACCCGCTTCGCGCAAACCGACCGCTCCCGAAGGCGGTTGACGGTTAGAGTTTGAAACAGGCCACAGGTTTCTGTTGCCTCGATAATACGCGATCGCATGTTGCCTTTGCGTAGCGAGCCGCATTTGAATCAAACTTGTTTCAATCTCTCTACGTGCAGAACGTAAATGAGTTCCTGCAACAACCCCGGCAGACGCTGCGCCACCGCGTTTCGAGCGACGTAGCCAATCACCATCCGTTGCCCTTCGGCGACGACCGTTTCGATTTGGGCCCCAACTCTCGCGACCGTTGTCATCACATCCATCAGGACATCCAACGAATGCAGTTCAAGCCGGAGCGTGACACGTTGAAAACCGGGAACCAATGTGGCATCCTGTTCCAGCTGGTCCTCCGTCTGCGGAACGAGTTCTTGGGGCGCTTCTTTTTGAGGGGGAGTCGAGAGGGCGTGGGGCATGAAAATTCTCCGAGGGTGTAACTTGCGAGGGTTGAGAAACGAAAAAAGCCGAAACCCGCGTGCGGCGGATCTCGGCTAAGAGAATTGGTGATGGAGGACCACGTGTCAGCCGGATCTTCGCCGAGGCGAAATGCCTAGCGACAGGACGACGACCTCAATGAGTAACGTGACCCAACAAGAAACGCTGATCTCCCCCGGCACGATCCGAAGCGGCACGATCCGAAGCGACGTATTCCTTCCCGACACGATCTGACACGACGCATTCCGTCGGCACGCGATCCGACCCGGGCCAATCGAGCGGAGGAGAGTCGAATTTCTCGCTCGGAGGTTCATGGTCATGGGATTCGTGGTTCTTGCGGGCGTCGTTCTTCTGCGACCTTTCGACGTCATCGGGATAAATTCCGATGGACGGCGTCGGGCGACGTGAGATCGCCTTCGGGGACTGCTAACGATCGAGACAAATTCGTGACGCAGATGTTCGCGGCTGCCATGGAAAAGGCTCGATTTGCGACCCAGAAGTCGCTTTATCTGCTGAATATCGCAAGCTTCCAAAAAAGAAAACGGCCCAAAACAGGGTGTTTTTGCCAATCTCCTGGCTTTTCGAGCTTTTTCCGCCGGCAAGTGTAATTTCGCGGGGCCCTCACGCCATTCCTCTACAGAACGCAAACAACGGCAACCTGAAACGCAAAGGGAAAAACGATGACACTCGCACTTGGACTTACCGCCTTGGTCGCCACCACCGCACTCGCAGTCGTCGTCTTGAAAGAAGTGGATCGACGCGTTCGCCGCCGATCGCAAGTTCGCTTCTTGAAAACAGTTCTTCACGACCATTTGATGGCCGTCCTTGCTGAGCCAGTGGGACTGCTGACCCACAAAGTCGAAGTGGTCAAATCAACGCAACCTGCCGGCTTGCTGACCCACAAACAACTCAGTGCCTAGCAAGTGCCTGGCAAGTGGCGAGCAAGTGGCGAGGTCACGGTTGCAACGGGCCCAATAGCAAAGTAACTGAGCAACGTCTCTGAGCAAAATGCACCCGAGCAAAAAGTACCAGATCGGCGTCTCCAGGTTCCGCAAGCACATGCTTCGCAAGACCTGGCAACCAAGGCAAACGCCGCCAATAGGTAAGCCACGCATGGAGGAACGGATTCGACGGACCGCTCTTGATGATCAATGAAGTCGATTCAGTGCCGGGTGCGTCGCGAGAGGTTGAGGCTGGGATCCGACACTGCAGGCCTCAGTCCTTTTTCCAATCGCGTTCCCCTTTGTGTCCCGCAGCCTCGCTCGCGAAGCATTGTCGTTACGCCGGCGATTTCCCCGTCGTGACCACTTGAGATTCAGACCTCGTGCCGTCAAACGCGTTCACCACCAGTTGCGTTCCTGGTGAGACATCTGGCAGTCCCGTCAGATGGACGCGTCCTTCGGAATCACTGCGGATACCGCGAACAGGCTGTCCATTGGTTTCCGTGAGGAACACATCGGCGTCGGGCAACGTCGTGATGGCAGGCAACGAGCAGGTGGGGAGTCGACCCGTTTGCGACTTGCTGGAGACCAAGCCACCACCGCCACGCGGTTCGGCCGTTGGCTTGTCGACGAGATTCCGGATTCTCATCGCGATGCTTGGATCGATGCCTCGCGGATCGAATTCCATTTCCAGGAAATTCCAGTAGAACGGATCGCCGTCGGCGTGTGGCTGTTGGTCGGGATCTGCGAAGGACTTGTGGTACAACGCATGAACGTGCAGATCTCGTTCGTCCACGTCTTTCATCTGGCGACCGAATCCCGGTATCAGGGCACGACCTCCGGATCGTCCGATGGGTCCAAAGCTGCATTCAATCACTCTGTGATCATCGTTGGTCATGATGCAACCGTTGTGGACGTCGCCGTAGACCGACACCACACCGGATCGTCCGCCGAGTAGCTCCAGGACGCGATCGGCTCCCGCTTTCACCCAACCCGCGTAATCCGCTGTGACGCGATCTCGTTGTTCAAACAGTTTGGGATGATTCTTGCTGCTGGTGTCACGATAGGAAGTGCCCGCCCACACCGTGTGCAAGCCATTGACTCCCGTAATCCCGATCAGTGGTGACGCGTCGGTTGCGAGCAGTTCCTGCAGCCAGCCGAATTGCTCTTCGCCTAACAAGCTGCGAGTTGGGTCGGTCCGGTCATACAGGCTCTTGAACGCACCCCAGCCCTGGTCATCCCAGATGTCGACATCCTGACTGCTTCGCCACAGTCGTGAATCGAGTACAAGAAACGTGAAATCGCGGTTGGGCATCTTCCAAGCTCGCCACTTCTTCGGATTCTCGATGGGATCGACCTCTTCGTCGCCCGTGATCAAATGATGGACGATTTGGAAATTGCGTCGCATGTAAGCCGGGTCTTGTCCCAATCCATCGACGCGACGGATGACGATCTGCTCGGGGCCTTTTACATCGTCCATGCCGTAATCGTGATCGCCGGGATTGATCACGTTCCAATGCCGCATCATTTGCCATCGGCTGGTCGGTCCGCAAATTGACCAATGGACAATCTTGTAAGCGTCATCCGTGCTAGGCGGGTACATGACCAACTCCATGTACCACACGTCGTCCTCCCAAACCATGATTTGAAAGTCATAGTCTTCCAAGTGCTTGTAGGACTCACGACTCGGTTGATCACGGAACTTCCAACCTTTCCCATTCATGCGCCAGCCATCGCCACGCCGTTCCTGCAACCCTGAGTTGATGGCATGACAAGACAAACCGCATAGCTTGTAGGGTGCGGTCAACTGTGGCAGCCGACCCACATAGGAACCGCTGCTTGGGACGTCGCCGACCAGTCCTGTTCCAGGGCCACACGCATCGGTCCCGACTCGACCGTCATTGGTGACGTCCACGCCGTCTTTCCAAACGGTGTAGTACATGGTCGCCGCCGATGGATTCATGGGGAGCGTCACGTCCGCCACTGCAGTGTGTCGACGCCACTCGTTGTTGACGATCGCTCCGCTGCCACAGACGGGCACTCGTTCCCATCCGCCGTCAGGTGTTGGTGAATTCGCGACCCTCAATTCCATCTGCTCGCCATCCGAACCGAACATGGCGACGAAGCGAACGATCCATTTGCCCTCTTCCTCGTGCAGAGTATCGCCGAGTGGATAGCAGACCAGACAGTCCGCGACTCCCGCCTCCAGTGGTTGATTCTTTTGGGGTTCAACCTGGAACTCGTTGACTTCAAAGTCGATCAAGCCGCGGGCAGCGATGCCAGCGAAACCGCTTGTCCGTGCAAGCGCGGTCGCGTAGTCGATCGAGCAGGTCGAGCCATTGGCGTTCAGCGTGGCCGAAATCTTGGCCCGCGGTCCGCCGTTATTCGCCTTTCCACCCGTCGGTCCCACTTGAACGGTGAGCTCGCAAAGGTCGCCCTCGGACAACGTCATTGCATCGATCTCTGCGAACACTTGATCCTTTCGGTTGACGTTTCCGCCCTGCGGCGCTCGCTTGCCCTGCGGTGCCCCCAGGATCTTCAGTTTGCGATCATCCGTCCAGCCGA
>JBPCVD010000613.1:0-4105 GCA_051010815.1 Rubripirellula sp. | reverse complement strand
TGTCGCTGGCCGGCGCGTTGACGAGTCGCGACAAGCAGGATCGGACAGCGTCGAGTTTTGGCTCCAATTCCCTTTCGGGCGCGAGGAAGCGGATCGGGTCGGATTCCAGTTCGCGGCGCAATCGGTGCTGCGTGTCCAGCACTTGGGTCGGGCAGGCACCAAAGGAACCGTGGTTCAGGAAATCGATGCCGGGATTCAGTTGCCAGTGGTCGCGAAGATGCATCGTTTAGGCTTGCGAGATCCTAGGGACAACGAGGGATTGAGGTCGCAAAGATCGCCCCGGATTAGTGGAACCGGAATAGCGAAAGCGGACGAATGTTAACGCCCCAGGCCCTTCGCTCGCTTAGGGAGCATTGTCCGAGGGTGAAGGTTCGAGGGCGAGGTCGATTTCTTGACGCACATCCTCCTCGCTCTCGCAGGTTCGCCGTCGCTGCAACGCTGTGATTGCCGCTTTGCTGCCGATTCTTCCCAGCGCCCATGCGGAGGCGCCGCGAACGATCGATTCTGTATCGTTCAGGCCCACGACGAGGGCAGTCACGCTGGAGACGCTCCTCTGGTTGCCGAGCACGATGGCTGCGTTTCGGAGTATGCCGCGTCGACGGGTTCGCCAAAGGGGTGTTTTACGAAACTGCTGGCGAAAATCGTCATCGTTTAATGTGAACAGTGCGGTCAGTTCGATCGCGTCCAACGGCGTTGTCGGTTTCGAAGCCGTTCGGGATGGCTTGCGATTCCAAGGGCAGACTTCCTGGCACACGTCACACCCGAAGAGCCAGTCGCCGATGCCATCGCGCAATTCGATCGGAATCGGATCGCGGTGTTCGATGGTCAGGTAACTGATGCAACGTGTCGCATCGAGCACGCCTGGCTGGGGAAAGGCATCTGTCGGACAGGCATCCAGGCAAGCAGTGCAGGTTCCGCAATGCGAAGTCGAGTGCGGATTGTCATAGGGAAGTTCTTGGTCCGTTAGGACACACGCGAGAAAGAAATAGCTGCCGTGTTCTTTGTTCAACAGCAGCGTGTTCTTTCCTGTCCAGCCGAGGCCGGCGAGCGATGCGACTTCGCGTTCCAATAGCGGCGCGGTATCGACCACGCCGCGCGCGTTCGATTCGGGAAGGGCTTCCTGCAAATCGCGGCACAACCGTTTGAGCTTTGGATGGATCGTGTCGTGGTAGTCATCACCGCTCCACACATAGCGGGCGACCTTGCCGCGACCTTGCTCGGGCGCCGCGTGGTCAGCCGTGGCGTAGGGATAAGTCAGGACAATGATCGATCGGGCACCTTGCAGGACGCCACTGGGATGCTGGTAGGCTGGCTGACGATTGGCCAGATAGTCCATGCCGCCGGCGTAACCAGATTCGATCCATTTCACGAGCTTTGGGAAGCCGGGCAGGGAAATGGCAGGCGCGATTCCAAAGAGCTGGAAGCCCTCGTCGGCAGCCCGATGTTGAAGCAATCGGACGACCGCATCGCGATCGATCACCGGTTGTACGTCTGGCCCGCCGGCCGCGGATTCATCGGTGTCATGCCGGGTCGCGTCGCGATCCGAGATTGGTTGTTTCGGATCGCGTGACGGTAGTAGGTTTCCAGGCACAGTGTCGCCATCGAAGTCGTGTAAACCGTGCCCCCGTAACCACCCCACAGGGTATTGGAGGGCCAGCTGCCGTCGCTGCGTTGCGTTGCGAGCAACCGTTGTTGTAACGCTTGGTTCCATTGACGCCATGCGTCGTCTTGAACTTGGTGCAGGGCGAGCGTGGCGTAGTACCAATAATAGTAATTGTCTTGACCCACACCGGGAGGTTGTTGCAGCAGGTATCGTTCGGCTTCCGCCACTTCGGCCGCCGATACGGGGTCTCCGATCAACAGTCGTGTGGCCATCGCCTCGGCGGTCATGGTGCGACTGGGGGCTTCACCCGGTCGATAGCTGGCGAGGCCGCCACGCGAGCCCATGCGGACACTTCTCAGGAACCGTTGAACTCCGGCGACCGATCGGCTGTCGATCGGGATTTCCGCGCGGTGGCCGGCATCGAGTACCATCGCCTGCCAGCCCAATTGGCTCAGATCACCTTGGTCTCCCGGTGAGTAACGCCATCCGCCGGTCGTCGGATGTTGTAGACGCTGCGTGAAAGTGACCGCTCGCTGCGCGCTAAGCACGGCGGATCGATCACGAGTGATCGCAGCCACTTCGCAAATCGCGAGCGATGCCATGCCATGGCTGTAAGTGGAGGCATAGATGGACGCGTTGCCCGCCATCGATCCGTCCGGCTTTTGGTGCTGGATCAAGTAGGCCAATCCACGATAGACGTTGTCGGCGTATTCGCCGCGTTGATGTGTGTTGCCGGCGCCCATCATCGTCAGCAAAGCCAATCCGGTGATCGCCGACTCCGCTCGGGCACCCGCACCGTGGCGATTGGTTCCCAGCGGTGCCCGTTCGACGCCTGCCCCGGTCGCGCGTGGGTCCCAGGCACCATCGGGGCGTTGGGCCTCCGAAAGAAACTTCAACGCAGCGGCGACGGCCGCCTCGGTTTGTGCGTTGCCGCCGGTCTGCATCAACGCTGCTTCTTTGGCTCGTCCGGTTCGATTCGCGAAATCCTTTTCCAGGCTTCCGGCGACGGAGTGCTCGCTTGCTTTGGCGGTTGAAGCGGGGCGGACGGGAACGGACTGAGTCTGGATTTTTGGAGCCGTCGGCGTGGCCGTCGTGGCGTGTATTTCGGCCGGAGTGACGACTGCTGTTTCGGACGGGGGCTGATCCACGGAAGCCTGCGCGACCATGTCTTGTGCGTCTTGTGGTGAAGGCGCGGGATCGTCGGAGATCGAATCAAACATTTCGTTCAGTTGGGAATCGATATCCGACATCGATTTCGCCGTCTCCGCTGCGGTTGATTGCGCCAAGCTCGACGGCATTTCCTGCTCGCTCGCAGCCGGATCTTCCGCCAGTGTCTCGGGATCGGGTGCTAAGTCGTCAATGGAGGGTTCGGCCAGACTGGTTAGGTCGGCGACCGGAAGCGGACTGATGGCTGCGTCGACGGCGTCACCCGAGGCTTCGTCGGGCGACATGTCGGGATCGAAGTGCGAGAAGGAGATCGAATCAATGCCGGCTTCTTGGTCGGTCGATTCGTCCACACTGGCGGAGCCACCGTTTTGGGATGGGAGCAACGGCACCAGAAAGATCAGGGCGATGTGAAGGGCCACAGACACGATCAGGCAGATCACACCCGCCTGTCGTCCTTGCCGACGTCGCCGTCCGAAAAGCCAGATCGTGACCAGCAGCAGTGCGACTGCCGCCGCCGCAACTGTGTAGATGAGTCGTGGATCTGCCCAGAGTTGGGCTGGATCATTCAACGACGCATCCTCTTAGTCGAGATTCCGATTTGATCGACGCCGCTGCTGCGGACCGCGTGCAGGACTTCGACCGTCTGTTGCAACGATCCGGTGGCTTCGCCGCGAACGGCGACTTTCAATCCCGGATAGTTCGCATGTTGTTCCCGCAAGGCTGTGGATAGTTCCGCCAGCGTTGTCGGTGTTCCGTCCAACGTGATAGATCCGTCCATTTCGATCGCCACAATTCGTTCATCGGGTGCCCTTGTGATGGATTGCATCTCACCCACGCTCGGAACGTTCACTTTGATTCGACTTTCGGCATCGCTGAACTTACTGCCGACCATGAAGAAGATGACCAGCAAGAACACCACGTCGATCATCGGCGTGAGGTTGATGGTGACATCTTCTGATTTCTGTCGTCGAACGGACATGGCGAAGACACTCGTGATTGTGTCGAGGAGAAGTTGGACCCTGAATCGTTGGACGCCGCGGGGCGACTCAGCCGCCTACGCAGCGCGACGTTTGCGGTTGCTGCGGTTGCCACCCGCGCTTTCCAGCCCCTCAGCCGAGATGCAGTCAACCACTCGCTGGCAGAGTTTGTCGATCTCGTTGAGGTAGCTGTCGGATTTACTACTGAAGTACATGTAGGCAAGATAAGCTGGAATGGCGACTGCCAAGCCGCCGGCCGTTGTCATCAACGCGACGCTGATGCCTGACGCGAGTGCTTCGGGGCGGCCGATCGATTCTTGGGAACTGATCGTTTCGAAGGCTTGGATCATGCCCAGCA
>JBPCVD010000612.1:0-6743 GCA_051010815.1 Rubripirellula sp. | reverse complement strand
GGACAGATCCCTACGCGCCTCGGAGGCGCACAACGAGATCGATCGCGACAACGTGTCAATTTCGAAATCGGTCCCTCGTCTTCCCCCGAATCCTGTTTCGCTCACGAACGCGACGATTCGTGCTTGGCAAACCGACCCATTGAATCTCCGCGATCCTTCCCTCGTTAGCCTGTACGAAACGATTGATTCTTCTCCGTCGCCGTCAGAAGTGAAGGAAGAATTGACGCATGGGATCTCGCACGACTGTTCAACCAATTGGAAAGCCGACTTTGGAGACACGCCACCTTGGACAAGATCGTCGACGGAAATCGCCGCCCAGCCGTCGACTCAGTCCGTCAGTTTTGCGTGCATCCGAAGTCAGTTCGGAGACCACAGTTTCCTCCGCCATAACCACCCCGTTCATGAGCACGGAGTACACAACCACACCACATTTGCGTTCACGCCCTTGCCGCCGAGCGTTGGTGACGAGGATGAAGAATCACTTGGGATACCATCCACCCACTATGGCGTTCATTTGCAAGGGCCCACAAGTCTTGATGAGCCCCTGTTTGTGGCACCAACCCAAGATGTCGTGACGGACCAGAAGGATGCAAGCACGACAAACTTCTTCGACTTGACGCATGATGAAACATTCACGCTGCCCGCTGAATTCGTAAACGCGTTTGGTCCGCAGATTCCATGTACACCCACCTTGCCTTCGCGTCCTTTCCCGGATTCGACGGGCAATCACATTTCGTTGGTTGGGCTCCTTCAAGACAGCAATCCGTCTGCAGCAGCTTGTTTGACTTCCAACCTATGTTCAAGCATTCCGCGGAATCACTTTACTGACAGCGAGTGGAATCATCCACACGAGACGAGTCGCACCGCGCGAAGTGTAGGCACGTTCCTCGTTTGGAATATTGCCGCACCAGAATCACTTGGTTGGCGGACTCAGGTGTGGCAAGCCGCAGTCTTCTCAAGTCCAATCCGGGCGGCAACAGTCGCATTGAACCTCGCGCCCCACTTTGTAATGCCTCTAGCACCCTCCACTGACTGCCTGCGATCGCTCGCCGACTCTGTCCTCATCGATCGCAGCCGGTCTGTGCCCCATAACCTGAAGACCGCCCTGAGCCGGTCGGAATCCACCCAGTTGATCCTGTCCATTGCCGACCACCCCGCATGTCGTGACTTGATCACGAACACCTCGGTCGGACTATCCGTCTCGTCAGAACACGATCATCTGAGATTCCGTAGCGACACCAGCTTGGTGCAAAGGTCCCACCCCGGTACTGCCGGGAACGCGTTGCAAGAACTCGGTATTTCACGGCAAGAAGAAGCCATCAAGATCCCGGATGTCAAAGCGGGGAGAACACCGGCAGACAATCCCACTGATGACGCGTGGGATCGCTTTCGTGCCGCCTGACCATTTGCTTCAGGCCAGTGCCTCCAGGATGCGGGAAACGCGAGCAAGCCTCGGCGATCTATGCTCAACCGTTGGAGGCTTCGACGAATTCGACACGACGACGTTTGCGGCCTCGACCAATCATCGCAAACGCCCATTCCGATTGCATCGCCTCCTCGGAGTTCGCAAACTCACGAATGAGCCAACCTCGGCGCGCGGCGGGGGAGCTTGCCGGAGGCGAGCGGCGGCGCCGTTCAATCTGGTCCTCGTTCACCAACCGCAACTCAGGTCGTCCTTGCATCAGTCGGTAGTAGTACCCGTCCTCGGATAACTCGTGATAGCGTAGATCGATTTTCTTGCGCTCAGGCCACTCCACATCGTCACCAAGTTGATCAATCAGAAAACGCTTGCTCAACCAATCAACCCGTCCCAGGGCGGCATCAAAATCGCGAGCGTCATTGCGAAAGTCGGCTACCGACTCCATCAATTCTCGCCATCGACTCAGGACAAGCGAGGCCTCACCTCGAGATTTCTCTGGCACAGACTTCACAAATTTTTCTGCTGCCGAGAGATAGGCTTTTTGTAAGTCGAGCGCCGACATCTGGCCTCGATTCGTTGGGACTCGCGACACCAAGTTCCAATCGCTCGCAATTCGATGTAGCGACCGCAAGGGCCGCTTCACGAGCGGAAGCTGAGAATCCTGGCGTGATTCGATCATGTCCAAAAGCAGCGACACGGATCCAACTTTGACGTACTCGGCCAGGTCCGACAGGTTTGAATCGGACAAACCAATCTGTAGTCTTTGCTGACGCCGCAGCATCTGACGCGTCGACGCGAGCGACAAAAACGATTTCGCGCAGAACTGCCCGAGCCAATGCCCATACACAAAGATGGGACGCTCACCGCGAAAGCCGCCCATATCGGCCACGGAGTCTGTCGCCATCGCTTTGGCGCTCATTTGGAATCGCCCGCTATGATCCAGATTCCCCGTTCCACACAAGGCGACGCGAGAGACAAGAAAGGCGGTCAGGTACTTTCGCTGCCTTCGAAATGCGACATGTCGTGCGACCACGCGAAGCACGATCACCGTGGGCAGATGCACCAACCGCAATGCCGTGATCAGAATCGTCGAGAGCCAACTCGGCACAATTTCGAAGACGTCCTGCGGATCGGCGACCGACACATCTGCTCCCTTGAAGTACCGACAGATCACCACGATCAATAGAATCGCAGCCATCACCGGAAGGGACGCCACCAAACTCACGACCTGCATGCACCACAGCAGCAAAATGAAGAGTCGGTAGATCACCAACCAGAGTCCACTGGCGACCTCCGCTTCATAGTTTTCATGACAGCCATAGACGTGACCCAGCGCGTCACTGCTGTTCTTAAGAATCCGCATGTCGAAGCTTGTTTCTGATTCAGCCGCCGCATCGGAAACCAATTCATCGATCGAACGCTGACACGCCAACAACTCAGCGGGACTTCTTACTTCGGGAGTCGCGATTTCAACCAATCCGCCCGGTGAAGCGTGCATCGCCGGATGACTCTCAAACGTCACCGCACCTCCGCTTGCCAGAAACATTTGTTCGCTATCGAACAAACCAGAAACGGTCGGCTGATCGCGCCGAATCGCCTCGCAAATCTGTGAATACACTAAATGTGATGGCGGAAGATCGTCATGATCAAGATCCTGCGGATCGGCAACAAGCGTCGCGTACTCCGTCTCCAATCCAATCAGGCGGGTCACCAAGCAACGTTCACGACGTCGCCTCGATTTCTTCCCACGACCCTTTGGGGTGCGACCGGAGTTGCCAGTGGGCGGCAGGCTCCCGCGTTCGTCGGATCGATCGCGTCGACTCAATCAAAGGACCTTGAAATCGGACAGAGTGATACCGCATGCGAAATATCAAGCGATGGCATGCGACGGTTCGGCCGACGGCAGCACCGAGGCGCGGACAACGACGACTTCAAGTCTAACGCGGATCGAGAGTTTGCCGCCGAGAAATGGGCATTGCACCCATCGAATTCACTTTTTTGCGGATGACCTCGGAGCCCACCTCTTAGATGCCCGAGTCGATCTTCACCTGCAAACGCAGTAACTCGAGCACCGCTTCTGCCGACTCATGGCCCTTGTTACCAACCGCGCCGCCGCTCCGATTGATCGCCTGCTCCAGTGTGTTACAGGTCAGCAGACCGAAAGCGATCGGCTTTCCAGAACTCACACCCATTTCCATCAGCGACAAACTGACCGCTCGATTGATGTGTTCATCATGCGTCGTTTCGCCTTTGATGACGCAGCCCAACGCCACGCATCCGATGACATTGGGCAGGTCGATCACTCGCCGCGTGACGGTCGCCAACTCCCAAGCTCCGGGCACGCGAACCACCGGAGTCTGATCGACGGTGTAGCCCTGAGAGGACAGCGTTTCGAGTGCGCCTGCAACGAGTGAGTCGCAGATGGCAGCGTTGTAACGACTCGCTACGACGACAATCCTTCCGCTAGGCAGCTCGCCATCGACACCCGTAATTTCAGTCGTCATCCTTCAAGCTCATCAAAAATTCGGCGTTGTTCTGAGTCTTGCGAAGTTGCGTGGTTAGGTTGTGCATGCCATCGGCTGGCGAGACCTCCGCCATCGCTCGACGCAACGTCGAAATTCTGCGGTACTCGTCCGGATCCATCAGCATTTCTTCGCGCCGCGTCCCGCTGCGACTGATATCGATCGCGGGCCAAATCCGGCGGTCAACCAGCGAGCGGTCGAGCACGATTTCCAAGTTTCCGGTCCCTTTGAATTCCTCAAAGATGACGTCGTCCATGCGACTGCCGGTGTCGACCAAGGCGGTGGCAAGAATCGTCAGTGAACCGCCTTCTTCCACTTTTCGAGCCGACCCAAACAACGCCTTCGGTTTTTGCAACGCACCTGCGTCGAGACCGCCCGTGAGAAGTTTTCCAGTCGACTCCCCATCGCTGTTGTGAGCGCGAGCCAAACGCGTGATGGAATCAAGGAAGATCACCACGTCGGTGCCAGCCTCGACCATCCGCTTGGCCTTCTCGATCACCATTTGCGCGACTTGAATGTGCCTCTGCGCAGGCTCGTCAAACGTACTGCTGATCACTTCACATTGAGGCCCGCGAACCTCACGTTCCATGTCGGTCACTTCCTCGGGTCGCTCATCAATCAGCAACACGAACACGTACGACTCGGGATAATTCTGCAACACCGCCCGTGCCATTTGCTGCATCATGATTGTCTTGCCCGCGCGGGGTGGGCTGACAATCAAACCACGCTGCCCAAAACCAATTGGCGTCAGCATGTCGACAACACGCGTGCTCAACTCTTCGCTCTTGTGCTCCATGATGATTCGCGAATCAGGATGGAGCGGTGTGAGCTCATCAAACGGAACGACTTGCTGACGTTGCATGGGATCATGACGATTGATCGCCTCGATCCTTAGCAGGGCAAAGTAACGCTCGTTCTCTTTGGGTGGTCGTATCTGTCCCGCCACATGACTGCCGGTCTGCAATCCGAAACGGCGAATCTGACTGGGCGACACGTAGATGTCGTCCGGGCATGAGAGGTAGTGGTATTGAGGGCTTCGTAGGAAACCAAATCCATCCGGCAGGATTTCCAGCGTCCCTTCGCCGTACATCAATCCGTTGATCTTCATCCGGTGCTTCAGAATCCGGAAGATCAGCTCCTGGCGTGGAAGCCCATCGAAGTCCTCGATCCCCTCGTCTGAAGCAAGCTGGACGAGTTCCTCGAGCGATGACCGTTGCAGGAACGCGATGTTCAGCTGTGGTTCTTCGTTCTTGCCACTGCGAGGAATGCCGACGCGCTCCCCCGCCTTGTTGGCTTCACTGACGATTTCTTCTGGCAACGAAAGCGGATCGCGTTCCGCATCGAGCTCGCGGATCCGCTGGTCAACTTCCTTGTCCGGATGCCGTGGTCGATTCTGGTTCTGGCGATAATCGCGGTACTCTCGAGGGCCGTTCTTGCGCTTCGAGCCCGCGTTGTCCCGCGAATGGGGCCGATTAGGAGACATGGTGGCTTTGAGGAAAAATGAAAGAGAAAGGAAAGGCAGGAGAGAGAAGGAGGGAGGAAAAGTATTGGTCGCCGATGCAGTTTTCCCGCAGGTAGGTTCGTGAGGTAGGTGTGAACGTCCTGGCCGTTACCGGGTCCCAGACGCCTCCCGCGTCGCTTTGGGCCAATCGTTGCCAGAGATGAAAAGTTGTGAGTTAGAAAAGTCTCATTCGCCGCAGTGCTGATCCTCAGTTGCACCCTCGTATCGCTTCAAAAGTGAACTCCAAAGCTGGTCGATGGTTCCGTGCAGTTGGCGAAGGGTTCCATTATTCATGATGAGCGTGGTGCTCAGTCGTCTTTTTTCCCGAATATCAAGCTGATTTGACTCTCGGGCACGAAGTTCGCCGTCATCCCACCCTCGTCCTCTGATACGCATCAAACGCAGTTTTCGATCGGAATCCACGCACCAAATTTCGTCACAACTTTTGTCCCACCCCGATTTGAACAGGAGCGGGACATCCAAGATTGCGACTCGCTCCTGCTGTTGCTCCAGCTCACGAAGTCGGTTTGTGATGATTCGACGAGTTCGCGGGTGAATCAGACCCTCCATATAGTTTAGTTCCGCACGCTTTTCATCGTCATCCCCGAACACCCGATCCGCAAGCAGACTGCGATCGATTCTCCCATCTTTACCGGCGATTTCCGAGCCAAAGTGGCCCAATACCTGGGCTTGAATCGCGTCCTCTTCCAAGACCTCACGCGCGATCAGGTCCGCATTGATCCACGTCGCCCCAAGTTCCTGTAGATACTTTGCAACGGTGGATTTACCGCCCGCGGGCGACCCGACAATTCCGAGCACAATCATGACATGTACCAATGTCCGCCTCGACGCGGTCGCCGCCGGCGACCGATTGCAGATGGTCTAAGGGCAGCAGCCGAGCCACAGAATTTGCTGAAAAACTTTTTGGAGCGGGAAGTGATCTGCTAGACATTGCCACGAGCGAACTTCCACTTGGGCAGTTCACGGCGTTTGGGGCGCCCACCTCCGTACCGTCGATTCTAGACCCGGCGGTCTTCTGGAAAGTACAAGAAGGCGTTGCAATTCGGGCAACGAATCAGCATCGACATCCGCAAACGTTCAATGTACTGGGTCGTGAGCAACTGATAGCAGCCGCCACATGATTCGTCTTCCACTGGGGCCAGCGCGTCTTCGCCCTTCGCCTCGGTCAATCGTTTGTAATCAGCCACCGCTTCCGCTGGAATCTCATTCTCGGAAGACTGCAACTCGCCTTCGACTCGCTGCAACTCAGACTCGAGTTTCTGGGTCTTCTCCTGGACCT
>JBPCVD010000611.1:0-8343 GCA_051010815.1 Rubripirellula sp. | reverse complement strand
GCAAAAGGTGATTCATCTTCGCGCGGGGAATGTTTCTGCCAATGTCGTTCCTCAGCCTAAGGGGCGACCGATGCTGGTGCACACAGCCTCCGCAGTTATGGAAGTGCTTGGAACCCAGTTTAAGGTGGAAACCGATTTGGCAGCGACCTCGTTGAATGTTAACGAGGGAACGGTTCGACTAAAGCGTTTGAGTGACGGAACCACACTTGAAGTCCCGGCCAACCACCGGGTCATCGCGGCCGCGGACCGAGAAATGTCACTGATGCTTGTGCCGCGTTCGGTCACGCACTGGAAGACGCAGCTACATTTGGGGCCGGAACGTGCTCGGGGACGGTGGTTGCCTAAATCCGAGGACAGCGAAGCCAAGCTGTTAGCCGTGCCGCTCACAATGACGACTCGGCAAGGCAAAACGATCACGCTCTACAACACCAGCTTCCAAGTTTCGAGCGGCGACGGACCGCCAGTGATCCTCGAAGAGAACTCTGAGTTGCGTGTTCGCGGACGCTTGACCTCACCGCAGCGAATCCATGTGGGCGTGACTGTGCGAACCGCAAGCGGCGATTTTGCAGGAAACTTTGAAACCTACATACCGGCAAGCGAATTCACTGCGGAAACTCCATTCACGTTGAATCTCAATCCCCGAGATTTTCAACTCGATCCGACGCTCGCGGAGATTCGGGGCCAACTTCCCTCGGGACCCGAAGGCCTCGTCGTTGCGAGTGTCTGGGTCCATTCACTGTTCGAACCTGCCGGCCTCGAGATTTCCGAGATCGAACTGATTCCACCCGCCATGAAGCCGCATAGCAACTGACCAGATTGGACGAATGCTAAAGAAGCCCACCTCCCCGCCTGATCCCTCCGATTTGGTGTCACCGAAGGAAAGCCTTTTCAAAAGTGACATCGACCACTCGCGATCGCAATCACGAAACACCGTCGATACGGGTTCGAGTTTCCGTCGCTGGCTCAAACGCGGACTGTTACTCGCCGTCTGCGTTGCCGTGATCTCTGTGATTGTGGTGATCGCGAAAAGGACCGGTCAGGAATCGGACAACGTCACTCAATTGACGCACACGATTTCGAAAGGCGATTTACTTGTCACGGTGATCGAGCAGGGAACGCTCGAGAGTTCCAACAACGTCGAAGTCCGCTCAAAGGTCTGGGGCTGGAAGACGGTCAATTGGGTGATCGAAAGCGGGACGGAGGTTAAGAAGGGGGACCTTCTGGTCGAGCTCGACGCCTCTGAATTTGAAAAGAAAGTGGATGAAGCAAAAATCAATTTGCACAACACAAAAGCAGATGTGATCACTGCGGAAAGCAATGTATCCGTCGCGGACAAAAGCATCGACGAATACTTGCTGGGAACGTTCGTTGAAGAACGGACAACCATCTTGCAGGAGATTTTCGATGCTGAACAAGAGGTCACAAAGGCCGATCTCGCCTTTCGGTCGACGCTCCGACTAGCTGCGAAAGGCTTGATTGAACAAATCCAGGTCGATGGCGAGCGGTTTAAGCTCGACTCGGTACGCCAGAAGCTCGCACTGAAGAAAACGCGTTTGAGGGCATTGGAAGAATTCAAAAAGGAGAAACAGAAAGAGAAACTGCAAAGCGATTTACGGGCTGCCGAAGCACGGCTTGAGGCCTCGCGTGCCAGACTCGATCTCAACCAAACCAACCTTGACCAAACGGAGGAGCAGCTCGCCTTCCATACGATTGTGGCCCCACAAGATGGCATGGTGATCCACCCCAAGTCCGCGGCACATCGAAGTGGCCCCGACGTTGAAGAGGGTGCGAACGTCCATACAAACCAGGTTCTCCTGATCATGCCCGACCTCGACAAAATGCAGGTCAAGCTCGGCATCCACGAATCGATGATTGATCGCGTTCACCCTGGACTTGTTGCCAAAGTCAAGATCGGCGAGACAGTCATCGATGGAAGCGTTTCCGAAGTGGCGAAGGTAACCAAGCCTGCAACTTGGTACACGGGAAACGTTGTTAAGTTCGACACCGTCGTTTCCATCGACGGACGCAAGGAGCTGAAGCCGGGATTGAGTGCTGCGGTCGAAGTGATCATTGCCGAGCACAAAGATGTCCTCACCATCCCAGTTGCTGCGATCGTTGAGGCGGGTGCGAGCCGCTATTGCTGGGTGCAGTCTTTGGGTGACGTCCAGCGTCGTGAAATCCAACTCGGCGACAGCAACGACCTTTTCGTCGTCGTGGAATCAGGCCTCAAGGAGGGTGACGAAGTGGTGCTGAATCCAATGGCATTCGTCCAAGAGGCTCAGGAAGATGCCCTCAAGCCGTTCGAGTCTGACGCGGAAACCACCGACACCGCAAAGCGACCCACCAACAAGCCCACCACCGCTAAACCGACCACTGCGCGGCCTCCCACCGCACCGATGGAACCGGAACCAGAATCACCTCGCAAGAACTGAGCTGTCGTTTAATCGAAACGCGGACCTTCCGCTGCCTTGCTTCTGCGATGCTCAAGAATCACGGCTGCTCGTTGCTTGGTCATCGATCCAATTTACAATCGCCTGCCTTTTCCAAGCGAACCTCGCGACTTTCCTGTTTGAAACTGCTGAGTGAATAGTTACGCCCTTCGAACGCTGCAACTCGGACTGAAATGCTTGCTTCTGCAACGCATGCGAGCCGGGCTAGCCGCGTTGGGAATCTTCATTGGCACGACCACGGTGATCTGGCTCGTCGCAATGGGTGAGGGCGTGAGCTATCGCGCCCAGCAACAAATTCTGGAGCTGGGCGCGACAAATATAATCGTACGGACCGTCGAGCCGATCAGCGATTCGGATGTTTCCGCAGCCAATCAACGTGTCAAGAGTTATGGCCTAACGCGACGCGACTACGATCGCATAAGCTCGAACATTCCGACGATCCAGACCGCGATCCCGATGCGCGAAGTTCGGTTTGAGCTTCGTGTCGCCAATCGCAAGATTGACAGCAAGCTTGTTGGCTGCATTGAGGACTACCTCGATTTGAATCGACTCGCAATCGCGCGCGGCCGTTGGTTCACGTCGCGTGATGACGGTGTCAAGGTGATCGTACTCGCGCACGACACGGCGACAAAACTGTTCCCTTTCCAAGACCCAATCGGTCAGGAGATTTGGGTTGGCAGCGACTTCTATTCCGTCATCGGGCAAACGAAACCGCGTACCGCGGCCGCTGCGATTGGCGGTAGCTTGGATGCGCGCGATTACAATCTCGACGCCTACATTCCGCTGCAAACGTTTCGAGAACGAATCGGTGATCGCGTTTTGCGACGGAGTGCGGGTGGAGAATTTGAAGGCGAGATTGTCGAGTTGAACCAAATCACGGTGAGTGTCGCGGACGTCGCGGAGGTCGACGAGACCGCCATGATCATTGAAACGTTATTGAAGAAGTACCACGAACAAGACGACTACGCGGTGGTCGTCCCCAAAGAACTGCTTCAGCAGGCCGAACGAACACGAGCGATGTTCAACGTGCTGTTGGTGATTATCGCCGGAATCTCGTTGCTGGTCGGCGGCATCGGCATCATGAATATCATGTTGGCGACGGTCACAGAGCGAACACGTGAAATTGGAATCCGTCGCGCGCTTGGTGCCAAACGCACCGACATCATCCAACAGTTCCTGACCGAAACATTGTTGCTGAGCGGCGGTGGTGGCCTCTTAGGAGTGCTGTGCGGGCTCATGTGCGGACCGGTTTTCCGAGCCATCCGTGCAATCTTGACGGTGGTCTCGCCCGATCTTTTGCCACCGTTCGTCTATGATCTCGAGCCGCGCATCGCCCTCTGGTCTGTCCTTCTGGCTGTCTTCATTTCACTCGGTGTCGGGCTGATCTTCGGCGTCTACCCCGCGCGTCGTGCCGCCATGATGAACCCCATCGACGCCCTTCGTCACGAATAGCACGGCGTTTTGCTGTCAGACTTGGGCATGGGAATCCCAATGGCGCGCCCCGCTTGCGTTTCTATGATGCCTTGCCGCTAATAGTGGCTGCATTGCCTGATTCCCGATCGCCCATTTCATTGATCACCGAGATCCTTCATGAAACTTTTTTCGCCATGCTTGGTTACGATTTGCTTCTTCGCTTCATCCACCTCGATTCTTGCTCAGGAAGCGGTCGCCGTTCCATCTGCCGAGCAGGTGTTTGAGAAGTGCGCGAAAGCCTGCGGCGGAGTCGAGGCGATCAACGGCATCAAGTCAGTCGCCATTACGGGAGAAGCGACCATTCCCGAATTTGGCTTGAAAGGTGAAGTCATCGCCAACTATCGCAATGGCGACTTGAATATTGTCGCGGACTTCAATGGCACAAAAACCATCCAGGGTGTGACGAACGGCCAAGGCTGGGAACTGTCACCCACTGCGGGAGCACGGCTGATGAGTGATTCCGAGACCGAGCAACTGCTCGAGGCGATGACGCTTCGGACTTATGCGGATCCCAAGTCGGTATACGCTTCGATGGAAAACACCGGGACGGCGAAAGTTGATGACACCGAGTGCTACCGAGTCAAACTTGTTCGCAAAATTGACGATAGCGCCGAGGAAGTTCTGTTTTCGGTCGCGACGGGGTTACCGGTGCGATCGACGGGGATTCGTAAAACCGAACTGGGAGATGTCAAAATTGTGACCACGATGGGCGACTACAAAGCCTTCGGTGGACTGACAATTCCCACCAAAACTGTCAGTCAGCTCCAATCCATCGGCGTCACCTATTCCGCGAACACCAAGTCAGTGATCTACAACCAACCCATTCCTGACTCGGCATTCGCTTTACCCGATTCGATTAGCGATTTGTTGAAAGCCAAGAAGTGAGCGCGCCAACGGCCAGTCATTCAACGCTGGCATATCCTCGACCTCCGTTGAAGTGGTCAATCCTCATCCCTCATCGACGAATCCATGACGCCAGCAACCGAGTCGCCACTCCCGATTGAGTCTTGGACGGAAGACATGGTAGCGGCCATTGAACGGATTTGCGACTTGGGGCTTGAGATCTTACGTGTCCATTCGATTGATAACGCTGCCGCTCAACGAATTGCAGAGGAATGGAGCCTGACGGAACGAATGGCGGATGAGCACCAAGCGCTCAATACGTTGTTTGCGAACGCGCGATCGATCGTGTTAGCGGTCGAAGAACTACGGGCAAGAATGAATTTTCCCGAGCTCGGAACGGAAGGAATTGCGACCTCCCTCGATCGCTGCTCCCAAACCATCGAAGACAACCTTCCTGGAATCGAGGATGCGTTTCTGGTCAGCCGACACAGCGCACTGGACCTGCTGCGTTGGATTCAACACGACGCAGTGGTCGACGAGAGCGATCTTCCCGGCCGTTACCGAGCCAGTTATGCGCAACTAGTTTCGTACAGCCCCGTGTTCAAACCCCACTTCGAACAACTCGGCCACCGACTTCTTGAACTCGGCGCAAGACATGTGGCCGCAGCAGAAATCGGGCAACTGCTCAGCGGGCTTTCTCGCTACAACGCCGTCGCTGAATCCGCCCGTAGCTTTGTTCGAAGCATTGTTGAGCCGCAGCTTGAAATGGTTTTTCATGAAACCGAAGGCTTTGTGAACGATTGGAAAGCGATCTCGCCATCGAGCGAGCGGGCAGAGTTGGCAACCGAGCTCAACGACTGCTGCCAGCTTCTGCTCTACGACCAAGCATCGTTCGATCAGCGAACAGAAGCCGTTCATGTGCCGCTGGGCGAAGGTGTCGACGCCTCGCTATTTCGCATGTCGTATCGAGATCGCACCTTGTTATTCACCGTCGATCAGGATCCAGTTTTTTCTGAACTTGTGATTACTCTTTTGCGCGTAGTCACCACGGCCGACGCCTCGCAAGCAATTGAAGCCAGCACACGCTCGCTCTATAGCGGACTAGGGTCCGATTCCGATGGCCAACAAAGCAAGTGACCGTCATTCAAGATACCGACCATTGATTGTGCAAATGTGGTGGAAACCAAATGGCTGAACTGAAACGTCTGCTTGATGAGTACGGAATCATCTACGACGCCTTAAAAAAGCTTCCTGACAGTAGTCTGAAGCTCGCGTTCATGGAGGCGTTGGCCGAACTCGAGGACAATGAATGTCACCGCACTCGTAGTTTTCCCAAGACGCGGCTCCATCGTGTCCGAGGCGTCAAACAGGCAATCTATCGGGCTGACATCACGAAGATTTCTGGATGGCGAATTCACGTGCAATACGTCGACGGCAACATCGTCCTCAAGGATGTGATTGAGGGAAATCAACACGATGATGTGCTCAGGGTGATCAAAACGAAAAAGGGACGCTACGCATAGCAAATCCGACGGCTACCCGTCTTCGGCCAGCTGGCCATTCTCAGGAAAACGTTTGACAAACGCTTCGCCCCAGGTGTATCACAGTAGTGCAACACTTGCACTCAAGGCGAACGTCGCGTGATCCTCGAAATCTCTCCTCAAGACGGTGTTCCGATCTATCGGCAAATCGTCAATCAAATCACCTACCAAATCGCATCCGGCAAACTGCAGCCGGACGCCGAATTACCGGCGATCCGCGTCTTGGCCGAACAGTTGCTGGTCACGCCGAACACGGTTGCCAAAGCCTATCGCGAGCTGGAATTGGGCGGGCTGCTCTACAAGCGTCACGGTGCCGGAACGTATGTCGCCGAGATTAAATCGCCCCTTGCTCGACGCGAACAACGCAAGGTACTGGCGCAACGCGCGGATGCCTTGCTGGCCGAAGCAAGTCAATTGAATTTCAGTTTCGAGGAAGTGTTGCAACTGCTCGAAAAGCGACAAGCTGTCCTCGATGAATCGATCTCGAAGGGAGAATCGAAGTGAACGACCATGTGATCGAAATCCGTGACCTCTCGAGACGCTTTGATAAGACTCTGGCACTCGACGGCGTCAGCCTTGATGTGCAGCCCGGTCTTGTTTACGGCCTGGTCGGTGCCAATGGCCAAGGAAAAACAACGTTGATCAAGCATGTGCTTGGATTGTTGCGTCCACAGCAGGGTTCCGTTCGAGTATTTGAATCCGACCCCGTCAAGAACCCAGTC
The DNA here is from genome assembly GCA_051010815.1 of Rubripirellula sp. Classification (GTDB taxonomy): domain Bacteria; phylum Planctomycetota; class Planctomycetia; order Pirellulales; family Pirellulaceae; genus Rubripirellula. Next base: position 1,314 of record JBPCVD010000611.1, on the reverse strand, counting down.
GATGTGCTGCAGCGTATCGGATACTTGTCCGAGAACAGAGACTTACCTGAATGGATGCGGATCGGCGAATTGTTGCGATACAGTGCATCCTACTACCCGAACTGGGACATGGCGTACGCGCGTGACCTGACAGAGCAGTTCGGTTTGAATCACACCAAGAAGGTCAAGCATCTCTCGAAGGGTATGCGCGCCCAAGTCGGTCTGATCGTGGCGGTGGCACATCGGCCCGAATTGCTGCTCCTCGATGAACCTTCGACGGGACTCGACGCTGTGGTTCGCCGCGACATCCTCAACGCCATCGTACGCAATGTCGCGGAGGAGGGTCGTGTGGCGCTCTTTTCTTCGCACCTGTTGGATGAAGTTGAGCAGATGTCGGATCACATCGTCATGATGAACCGAGGACAGATTGTTTTGGATGGTAGCCTCGACACGATCAAAGCAAATCATATTTCAGCCAACGTACGTCTGCCCGCTTCTACACTCGAGTTTCCGGAGATCGCCGGTGCCTTATCCGCGAGCCAACGAGGAGACACGTGGAACCTTCTATGCGAGTCGCCAGAGAGTCGTCTGCAGGAACAGCTCGTCGCGATCGATGCAGAGCTGACCTCGTCACGAACGGCTTCGCTTCAAGAGATTTTCGTAGCTCGTGTCGGACGCGATCGATTGGCGACGGTGGAGGCATGAATCGATGAATACACCGACAAACGCAATCCTCTGGGAGCTGTGGCGAACAAGTCGAATTGAGATACTGATTCGCATCCTGGCACTCACTGGCTTCACAGGCTTGCTATTTCTCTCGATACCAGGAGGACGATCGGCGGACCAAGCGACACACAGTCTGTTTTCTGGCGTGGTGTTTCTGTTCACTTTCCTTGGCGGCATCTGTTCCCAGGCGTGGCTACTTCAACTCGACCGTCAACAAGCCGGCTACACGTTCCGGCTTGGCTTCTCGCGTCCCGTGTCCACGCGGACGCTGGTTGCAATTCCAATGCCCTTTACGATGGCTGTGGCGGCCTTCTGCTACCTAGTTCCGACTTTGGTGTTCGCGCTGGCAACTCAGGTTTCCGTGCCCGTGTTCGGCCCAGTTGTCTTGATTGCCGCCACCGTCGCACTCTGTTTGATGGCGACGTGGTCTCCCGACTCGCTGGGCAGCAGAGTATTCGGGCTCGCGGGCGTTGTATCAACCATTGGGCTCGTTCTATTTTTTGGCAATCGGCGATTGCAATCAGAGACGCCATTTCTGTTGAACATCGGCAAGCCAGAGTTCTTTGAATTTCCATGGTGGTGGTATGCCGTGCTATTTGGTGCGACCGC
>JBPCVD010000610.1:0-7562 GCA_051010815.1 Rubripirellula sp. | reverse complement strand
TTCCCCTCACGCTCACCATCGGAATCCTTGCCAGCCTGCTTTTCGCGGCATGCTCCGCGGACGCAGGAAATCCGTACCAACGCCAATCAGGACACTGGCAGCAACATGAGGGTCACCGATTTTCGGGAGGCCACCGCTCAAATTGGTACCCGACACCCTATCCACCGCGTTGCGAACCCATTCGCCCACCGGTGCTGCCGCCCATCTATCCACCGATTTATCCTCCGCCATCGATCTGTCCCCCGTACGGTCATTGCGGTCCGGGTGGTCGGCACCCCTCGTACCCGGGGCCCTCGTGGGGATGCTATCCGTCATTCGGCGGCCATCGACCGTTCTAGTTGAGCGACCGTTCTAGTTGAGCGACCGTTATGGAGGATCGCACGTTCTCGTCGAGCGGATAGACAGGACGCTCGCGAGAGACGTCCGCCACTGTGGATAGATGCCTCGTCATGGCGTTTAAGTTTTCAGACCGCGTCGAGTGTTCGACGCGGTCTGTTATGCTGGAAGGCCTCGTCTGCCGATACTGAAAGGCCAATCGATGAACCGTATCGCGTTCACTTTCGTGATGATGTTTCTGTTGTCACATGCCGGGTTCGCCGATGACTCGCCAACCGATGAATCGAAGCCGTCATCGGACGCCATCACGGAGAAAACGAGCGACTCGCCGGTCGACAGCTTTTACCAGGAAGTGGATATCCAAAGGTTTCCCCGCTTCTTCCTTCAGGGTATGAGCGTCAATCAGCAGATTCGTTGTCGGATCACTTCGAAATTTGATGTCTACGCGGCAGATGAAAAGGGCAAACGTAAAGCGTTACAAGTCATCACCGCGGCCAAGCTGGTGGAGGCGGATTCGCTTTCGCAAGCCGTATTCACTCAATCGTTGGCCGAGATGGTGGGGACCGAATACACATTTGTGATCGACGCCTTTTCGGAAGTTGTGTCGATGACCGGCCAAGTAGGCGATGTCCAAGCCGTCGAGTTCAGAAAGCCGAAGACGCAAGGAGTCCTGGTGTCGAATGTGATCGACGAGGACGGTTGGAAAGAACTCGCTCAGCTAACACTCTTTCAGCCACCGAAACTGTCGCGATCCTCAGGCCGGTCGAGCCGATCTTTTGTGCGGAAGACAACCCACGATTGGGGCAGTCTTGGTAGCTGGTACGGAAAGACGACGTTTACCGGTCGCGCCTATGGCCGCGACACTAAACGGTACGGATTTCAACATCAACTCGAGTACCGGCCACCGAATCGAGACCCGGGTGGCAAAGCTGGACCCGGGAACGAAGGCCGCGGGAACGCGGGCCCTGGCAACGCACGCCCCGGCAACGCGGGCCGCAGGAACGTTGGTGCCATGAACGCGGGTGGCAGGGGAGCGAAGGGAGCTGCCGGTAACGGACCCGGCATGACCGATTTGCCCTTCGAAATTGCCAACGCACAATTCAAAATGTACGAGGGATCGGGTGAGATTCTCTACGACACGAAAGAACGACGCGTCACGCGAGCAACGGAAGTCTTTCACGCACGTGGCGTGATCTCGGCGACGATGTTGGGATTGCCGACCAATGTTTCGCTCGACGAACGGCAAGTCTTTACGATTGCGATCACCGCAGCACGCAAACTAAGCGTGCCAAGGTCGTTGCAACGCGAAAGTTCGGCGGGAAGTCGGCCCAGCGAAGACTAGCCATGATCGAGGCTGTGGTGTCGTCAACTAAGTTGTTTCCACAGACGCTCGAATGCCTCGCCAAAGTCATCCACAAGATTGCTGTCCCCTGTGACGATGAAGTTCTCTTCGTTGAAGTTGGCGGCGCTGCGAGTCCAGTTGTAGCTGCCGGTCATCATCGTTTTTCCGTCGAACAACGCATACTTGTGATGCATGTGGGAGTCCCTGCGATCACATCGTACCGGAATCCCGAGTTGTTCAAGTTGATCGACGTCAGATCCCAAATCGTGCGATTTATCGTTGTCCGAAATGATTCGCATCTGCACGCCACGGTGATGCGCCGCCAGGATCGCTTCCTTGATTCGGTCATCGGTGATCGTATAGACGCAGATGTCGACGGCCGAGCGAGACTGCTCGAACAATCGGATGATTTTGCTGACGCAGTTGTCTTGCGGACTAAAGAAGGCTTCCGACCGAGAAGCGGACGGGTTCGCGGGGTGCTGAGAAAGCGCCTTGATGGCTTCCTCTAGCCAGTCCAGAATCGGAATCGAAGCCGTCGCACTGCTATCGTCCAGTTCCTTGATTTCATGCCGTGCAAGATCGAATGCGACGCTCCTTGCATGGGACAGGGCGTGATCATCGGTCACGTGTTGCTCGATGACCTTGGCCAATGCCCGCTTCTCGCTGCGGGACAGGCGATGGTCTTCGAGCGTGATTCGTAACGCATCCTCAATCGTTGTTTCGGGCATTCTGTCGTTTCCTGTGACTGCAGGCCACGCTTCAGGTGATGGGCGGAGATTGGTGTCGTGATCTATGACACGCACGGTTGCAGCCACCCCTTGGCGGCCTGACTTAAAAAGGTGGCAATCGATGCCTCGACGGCGTCCTCAAACGGTGTGTGCGGCGTGCGTGGAAACGCGTCGCAAAACGGTTGGTAGTCGAGATCACAGATGAACGGAACGGATTGGTCGCCGATCGAAATGTCACACTGCTCTGCAACACCAAGACGTTCCGCACCCCGGCGAATTGCATCGACCACTTGTTCTGTTTTTAGTGAGTGGCTCGGGAGAGTGAAGGCACCATAACCCTCGTGCGATTCAATTAACGCGTTGCCGAACGCGGCACCAACATCCGGGGCGTAAAGGTAGTCTTGACGATTGATGAACGGAATTTGGTAAGGAATGTTCAGTGCAACATTCTTCATTGCTGTCGTGGGAGTCGAAGTGAGGCCCGCATCACGGCCCGGCCCGAACAACACACCCGGTCGCAAACTGATTGTTGGCACGCCCGCTTCCTCAGCGAACAAGCGGGAAATCTGTTCGCCAGCCAGTTTCCAGGCCCCGTAAACGTTCACGGGGCACGGTTCAGCCAACATCGGAATTCGGTCCTGCGAATAATGATTGCGTGGGCCGTACACGGCGACCGAACTTGCAAAGACGAATCGTTGCACGGTCGCTAGGTTTTGCTTCATCGCCTCAATCAAGTTTTGCGTTCCGCCCAGGTTGATTTCCAGGCCGAGACGCCGATGCTTGTTACAGTCGGGCGTTTGCAATGCTGCAAGGTGCACGACATGCGTGATCTTGTGATCACTCAGGATTCGGCTTAGCGAGGCTTGGTCCGTCACGTCAGCCTCCAATGCCTGGAGCCGGGTCAGATCCGCGTCGGCAAAGACACGCTTGACGCGAGCATCGGAAACATCACGACCACAGAGATAGATGTCGTCCGATGTTTGCTTCAGCAGCCACTTGGTGGTTTCGGCGCCTATGCAACCCAAGCCGCCAGTGATGAAGTATCGACGTTCGCTCACAGTTTCGCTTTCGCATTGGATGACGTTGCTTGAACCTGGGGCGCCGTGTTGGATTCATCTGCCATCCCACCGGGCAACTCCATGATCCGCAAGTTTCGAAAATGGATCTCCTTTCCCTCGGATTCCAAACAGATGTAGCCCTTCTTGTACGAGGCGTCGCGAATGCCATTCACGAATTTTCCATTCACCGATAGCTTGACACCGCCATCGACTGCCACGATCACGTACTTGTTCCATTGCCCGACTCCTTTGCAGCGGTTTTCGAGTGACTTGCTGCGGCTTCCACGCGGATTCTCTGGAGTCGCGGTCATCCCACCGGCACCGAACAGCTCGCCGTGAACGTAAGCGATCGGTGGCAAACTGCCGTCGGCCTTCTTGTGCTGATTGACCCAGTCAAGTTCCAACATCTGCACCTCCATCCCCTTCGGTAGTCGGTTGCCTTCGGGGCGGGCATCGGACCAGAGAAATAGCCCGGAATTTCCGCCGGGTTGCATGTGCCGCCACTCCACTTCGATGATGAAGTTTTCATATTGACGATCGGTTCGCATCACCCCGATGGGCTGTCCCGAACAGATCAGCATCCCATCCCGAACGGACCACGTTTGGGGCGACGTGTTGACATCGACCCAGCCGGTAAGGTCTTTGCCGTTAAACAAATCGCGGAACGCTAATTCCTCGGCGCTCGATGGAACGCCCGTGACTGCGAACAGGAAAGCTGCAAGCATCGCCAACTTTGGGACAAGCAAGATGAACTCCATTGAAATGGTGTGGGGAATCGTCTCAAGCTAGCAGAATGAAGAGCCAGCGGGGCGAGGCAGGTTCGGACGCATTGCGGATCCCAGCAGCAACGCCGATTTCTGTTTTGCGTCGCTGCCGACGATTCATTGGCGACTTGGCTGCTCGAGCGATGCGGCGTATCTCGGTCGCTTTTGCGGGTGCTCGCGCAAGGTCAGACTTCGGTTTCAAATCCCTTGCGTGGCGTTCGCGCGACGAACGACTGAGCCAATGTGTCGTCGATGATTTCTTGGCGTTCCGGGTTCCAGCGAATTCCTCGATTGAGTCGGGCTGCGATACCTGCAAGATGGCATGTCGACAACGCGCGATGATGACTAAACACATCAGAGATGGGTTCCCGGCGGGCAACGACCGATTCAAAAAAGTTTTGAAAGTGATCGGTAAGTCGTTGCCCCTTGTACACGCTTTCGATTGCATCCTCGGGCAGCGGATTGTCCGCCAGGTCCTCGTAGGGTTTACCCGATATTTTGCCTCGATTCACAAAGATGCGTCCCTCCGTTCCCTCGAACAGAATGCCGTTGCCTTGATCGTGGCGGATTTCAATTTCTTTTCCGTCGGCGAACTTGGCCGAAATCAAGAACTCGGTCGCGGTGTTGTATTGCGTCGGATCCGTCGGTTGTCCCTCGAGAAATGCCACGGGATGTTTGACCATTTTAGGATCGATCGAAACGGGGCCGGTATCGGTCTTGCCGAGGCCCCAGGTCGCGATGTCGACATGATGCGCGCCCCAGTCGGTGAGCTTGCCACCCGAATACTCGTACCACCAGCGGAACTCGTAGTGGCAACGCGACCAGCTCTTCGTTTCGCCATTGTCACCCGCCAGCGAGCGGTATTCCGTTTCGGGGGCCGGTCCGAGCCAGCGGTTCCAGTCAATTTCTGCGGGTGGCGGAATCGTGGGAAGTGAGGGACTCGTGGGCGCGCCGCCAATGCTGCAGGTCGCCTTGCGAACGTCTCCCAACCGGCCGGCGCGGATCAGGGCGATCGCTTCCAGGAATCGACGCGAGCTTCGTTGCTGTGTTCCAACCTGGACGACTCGACCCGTCTGACGACAAACGTCGCACATCTGCTGACCCTCCGCGATCGTGAGCGTCATCGGCTTTTCACAGTAAACGTCTTTGCCGGCCAGCATCGCTTCGATCGCGATTTTTGCGTGCCAGTGATCCGGCGTCGAAATGTGGACAATGTCGATCTTGTCGTCGTCGAGGACCGCGCGATAATCGGTTTCGGACTTCGCCGGTTTTCCGCTCCAGCCCTTCACGATGTCGGCCGCTGTCTCGCGGCGACGGGAGTCGACATCGCAAACCGCTACATAGTCACCGTAGTTCCGCATCTGCGGGGCCGATCCGTAGTCCCGATCGACTCCGGTGGCGCGGATGTACCAACGGCTACCCGTTCCAATCGCGGCGACTCGCGGACGGTCATTGGCCTTTGTAAATCCGAAGGCCCGTTCGTGCCGGGGCCCAATCAGTGCCGCCCCACCAAACCCGAGCGCACTCTGTAGTGCTCGGCGGCGATTGAATTGATGATGTTCCATCCGTTCCTCGATTGGGGATTCACGCGTGCGTTGTCAGTTCGTTTGACACTTCGGACTCTCACCGATTGTGTCGCATGGCAATTGCCCGTGGGTAAGCGACCCGTCGTTTTCAGCTGTCGCGGTCTCCTTGCGGCTCGACTGCACAGACGCGCTGTCTGAACTGCCAAGCGGTGGCCTTTTGATCACTGTCAGGGCGGCTGGGGAGCGAATGGGGCCGGGATGCATCCAGCGATTCAAGACGCGCCGAGCCTGAGTCCTACAACCCCTTCATTCGGGCGAACGGCCACAAGCCGTACGGTTGCCCCCCCAAGGTCCCGAATTCGGTTTCCTCATGCCCCTCCAGTGGCATTTGAGCGGCGGCAGTCTAGCGTGCTAATTGCAGGTGAGCGTTCATCCCCGCAGAAACTTGCATTGAAAGCACGGCAATGGGTGCGAATGGGAAGTTTGCGACGTTTGCGAGTAATTTGGCGGTTTCGGTTGTTTTGGGTAATTGGGAGGCTATCATTGTCATTCGCACTCCACACAGACTGCATCATCCCACCTTACAGAGTGGTGAACTCCTGCACCCAAGAAGCAAGAGATCCCCGCATTATTCAACTCGCTTCTGAGAAAAACGGATTTAGGAGCAATCTGAGCGTGATCGTAAAGAACCCCGTTTCCGATGTCTCCACGGAAATACAGCAGCTTGCAACGCCCACCTGGAAGCGTGGTGTGGACTTAATCGGTGCGTTTGTTGCCACACCGTTGTTGTCACCACTTTTGCTCGTTGTCGCGTTGTATATCCGGCTCGTGTCGCCGGGGCCCGTGCTGTTTGTGCAATCACGCGTCGGACATGGCGGAGAGGATTTTCGGATTTACAAGTTTCGCACGATGCATGTTCCGCGTCAGAGTCGAGACGATCAGCATCGCGAATACGTTGCGGGCTTGGCATCCGGCGAGGGACCGGCGAGCAAGCCTGAATTCGAGAACGAATTGATTCCCGGAGGGAACCTGCTTCGCAAACTCTCCATCGACGAATTGCCACAGTTGCTGAACGTCTTTCGAGGCAACATGAGTTTGGTGGGCCCCCGTCCCGACGTGTTGCGTTTGGAAGACTACGAAGAATGGCAAGTGCAACGGTTCGAAGTGTTGCCTGGCATGACGGGGTTATGGCAGGTCAGTGGTAAGAACCGACTTAGCTTTGACGAAATGATTGAGCTCGATGTCCGATACATCGAAACGCGTTCGCTGACGAATGATCTTTCGATCATTGCACGAACGGTGCGCGTGTTGCTCTTTGAGCGTAACGAATAGACGAACTTCAGAGATTAACTGCTACACAAGGACGCTTGAGATGATTCGCGTTGGTATTGTCGGCCTCGGATACTGGGGACCGAATTTGGTCCGTTGCTTTTCCGATCTCGAGAACTGCAAGGTCACGGCTGTCTGAGATCAGAGCTATGACCAACTGTTGAGGATCAAGGACCGCTTTCCAAGCGTCTATCCGATCGAGAACTTTGACGCGATGCTCGACCGCGATTTGGTTGACGCGGTGGTCATCGCGACCCCAACGGCCAGTCACTACGAATTGACGATGAAAGCGTTGGAGCATGATCTGCATGTGTTCGTCGAAAAGCCGCTCGCCAAGACAACAGCGGAGTGTCGCGAGCTGGTGGATGTTGCGGCGCGACGGAATCGTACGTTGTTTGTGGGCCACGTCTTTCTGCACTCATCGCCTGTGACCAAATTGCGCGAGATGATTGAGTCAGACGAGCTGGGTGCGATCAACT
>JBPCVD010000609.1:0-7028 GCA_051010815.1 Rubripirellula sp. | reverse complement strand
CGCAAGCAAGTGGTCGCCGACTTGGAGACGCTCGAATTGCTGGGTGAAGTGGAGGATCGTGAAATTGAATTGCCCCATAGTGACCGGAGCAAGACTCCCATTGAACCCTACCTGGCGGATCAGTGGTTCGTTGCCATGGACGAGCTGGCACAGTCTGCGATGGATGCCGTTAGCGACGAGCGCGTTCAGATTTATCCTGAACGCTACCGCAAAGGGTATCTCGATTGGCTTGGAGAGAAGCGGGATTGGCCTGTAAGTCGTCAGCTTTGGTGGGGACACCGAATACCGATCTGGTCGGCGAACGGCCTCGATGAGAAAGCTGCCGATGATTTGGTCGCTCGGCTCAGGATGATGCCTGCGCACGCAGCCGGTGATTTGAAAGAGCAGATCGATGTGCGCGACGACGCGTCGCGCAGCGTGTTTGTCTGCTTGCGGCAAGAAGATGAAGTTGTGGAGTCGGAAGTCGAAGCGATGGGACTGGTTCGGGATCCTGATGTGCTCGACACGTGGTTCTCGTCTGCCCTTTGGCCGCACAGCACATTGGGGTGGCCGAATCAAACCGCCGAGCTGGAGTACTTCTACCCAACCAGTACGCTGATTACTTCACGCGACATCATCACGCTCTGGGTAGCCCGGATGGTGCTGATGGGGCTCAATAATGTCGGTGAAATTCCGTTTCGTGAAGTCTTCATCCATCCAAAGATTCTGGATGGATTGGGCGAAACGATGAGCAAGAGTAAGGGCAACGGCGTCGATCCGATTGACGTCATCGATAAATTCGGGCCGGATGCTTTGAGGTTCGGTTTAGCGCGGATCGCAACCGACACGCAAGACGTGCGGATGCCGGTACAGTATGAATGTCCGCACTGCGAAAAGCTGATTGACCAAACGAAGAAGAACCGGTCGCTTCCAAAGTTGGAATGCCCCGCTTGTTCTTCCGAGTTTTCGACACAGTGGGCGGAAACCGAAGCAGACAAGGCGCTGCCGAAAGCCGCGGTTGTGAGTGAACGGTTCGAAACAGCTCGAAACTTTGTGAACAAGCTGTGGAATGCTGCTCGGTTCGTTCTGATGAACATGGACGACTATCAACCGCAGGAGGTCGATATCGATCAGCTGCCATTGGAAGATCGATGGTTGTTGAGTCGACTGTCGACGGTGACGCAACAAGTTACGGATGGCGTCGGACGGTATAAATTCGCTGAATCCTCGCGTGTCTTGTACGACTTTGCCTGGGATGAGTTTTGCAGTTTCTATGTAGAGATTGCGAAGCCACGATTGGCGGATCCCGATAAACGAGCCGTCACACAAGCGGTAATGGCACACGGTTTGGATAGATTGTTGCGATTGTTGCACCCGATCATGCCGTTTGTGACGGAAGCGATTTGGGAGTGTGTGAATGGAGTTGCCATGCAGCGTGGATTGCCCACGCCGGAGGCAGCTCCCAAGTTCGTCATGACGGCTTCCTGGCCGGAGGCGAACGCCTCGCATCACAATGAGTCGATCGAACGACAGTTTGCGGAATTCCAGGAAATCGTGAGCGCGATCCGTCGGATTCGAGCGAGCCAGAACATTGCACCGCGTGAAACGGTTCCGGTTTCGATTCGTTGCAGCGAATCCTCGTTGAAGTTGCTGGAGCCGATGACGAGCTATTTCGCAGGGCTGGCCGGTGCCGAGATCGTTGCGATCGGTCCCGATGCCTCGGCATTCGAGACCGACGCCCCGTTGGCACTGACGTCGATCGATGCCGATGTCCACGTGGATTTGGAGAGGTTTATCGACGTCGAAGCTGAGTTGGCGCGTCTTGAAAAACTGCTTTCGCAATTGGCCAAGCAAATCACGGGCAAAGAACAAAAGCTGAGCAACGAGAACTTCGTTTCACGCGCTCCGGAAGCCGTTGTGGAGAAGGAGCGAGAGAGTCTAAGCGATCTCAAGAAGCAGCTTGCATCTGTTGATCGCGACATTGAAAACTTGCGAAAGAAGTCGGGTTGATTCGCTGTTTCGGTCGTCCGTCGACTTGTTGGATTGATGCCGTTCACGGAACTGCGATCTGCACTCGCACCAAGTTGCTCGCGATTGGCGGTTGTTGATAGGGACGTGCTCCCGTAAAAACTGAGCATGTCAAAACTTAATGCAGCCGTTGTCGGCACAGGTTTCATCGGACCCGTCCATGTCGAAGGTCTTCGGCGAGCAGGCGTGCGTGTTGCGGGCATTCTCGGTTCTACTCCAGAAAAATCGAATTCTGCCGCAGAGATACTTGGCATCGCGAAGGGGTACGCGACGTTAGCAAGCGTGCTTGCGGACCCGGATGTCGATGTGGTGCACATCACGTCTCCCAATCGCCACCACTTCCATCAAGCAAGCCAAACGCTCGCGGCAGGGAAGCACGTTCTTTGTGAAAAGCCGTTAGCGATGAACTCGCAAGAATCAAGCGAGCTCGTTCGGTTAGCCAAGCAGGCGGGGGTTGCGGCTGCGGTGAATTACAACATCCGGTACTACCCTCTCTGTATCGAGGCGGCACAGCGTGTGCGAGACGGCGTGGTTGGCGACCTTTTTCACGTCACGGGTAGTTACGCGCAGGATTGGTTGTTCTATCCGACCGACTTTAACTGGCGCGTCTTGTCGGAAGATGGTGGATCGCTTCGAGCCGTTGCCGACATCGGCACCCATTGGCTGGATCTGATTCAACATGTCACCAACCGAAAGGTCATGTCGGTCTGCGCTGACTTGTCCACGGTCTATCCACAGCGGCGAAGGCCGATCGGAAGTGTTGAGACCTACAGCGGAACGTTGAATGAGGAGCAGGAAACAGAGCCGATTGAGGTCAACACGGAAGATTATGGTTGTGTGATGTTGAAAATGGGCGATGGCACGCGTGGCGTGATGTGGGTGTCGCAGGTGACCGCAGGAAGGAAAAACTGTCTTCGTTTTGAAATTGCTGGTTCTCGTCAGTCGATGAGTTGGAATAGTCAGTCGCCCAATGAGCTTCAGGTTGGGCATCGCGATACCGCTAACGAATGTTTGATTCGAGACCCCGGTTTGTTGACTCCACAGGCGGCCGCCGCGACGAGTTATCCTGGTGGCCACAACGAGGGTTTCGGCGATTCTTTTAAACAGCTTTTTCGTGATTTTTACGCGGCGATCGAATCAGGAGAGTTCGCTGGGGCTCCGAGTTACCCAACGTTCGCAGATGGGCACCATGAGATTCTTGTTTGCGAAGCCATCTTGAATAGTCACCAACAGCAACGTTGGATCACCATCGGAGAATCAGAGAGATGATGCAATTAGGATTCGTCAGCGCGATCTTGCCTGAGCTTTCTTTGGAACAGGTCTTCGCGACGGCAGCCGAAATCGGCTACGAGTGTGTGGAGGTGATGTGCTGGCCTCAAGGGAAAGCGACTCGTCGATACGCATGGATCACGCATATCAACATTGCTGAATTGAACGACGAGGCTGCCATCGCATCAATTCACGAGTTGTCCGCCAAGTATGGCGTTGCCATCAGTGGCTTGGGCTACTATCCCAATGCACTCTCTTGCGATGCCGCGGAAGCTGAACAAGCGGTTGAGCATATCAAAGCGGTAATCTCGGCCACGTCGATCCTGGGACTCGGCCGAATGAACACATTCATCGGTCGCGATTGGACCAAGAGCGTCGACGACAATTGGCCGCGGTTTTTGGAGACGTGGAAGCCGATCATTCAGCATGCAGAGGATTGTGGTGTGAAGGTTGGCATCGAAAACTGCCCGATGCTGTTTACCGCCGACGAATGGCCGGGTGGCAAAAACTTGGCAGCCAGTCCAGCGATCTGGCGTAGGATGTTTAGCGACATTCCAAGTGACCATTTCGGACTGAATTACGATCCCTCCCACCTAGTTTTTCAACACATGGATTACTTGAAGCCGATGCGTGAATTCGCTAGCAAGCTGTTCCATGTGCATGCGAAAGACGTTCGGGTCGATCAGCACATTCTGGATGATGTCGGAATCTTAGCTTTCCCGAATGAGTATCACACTCCGAAGCTGCCGGGGATGGGCGACGTCAACTGGGGCAAGTTCTTCTCGACTCTTACCGACACTGGATATCGTGGCCCGGTCTGCGTTGAGGTAGAAGATCGGGCCTACGAGTCGAGCGAGGATGATTCCAAGCTCGCGCTCGTGCAAAGTCACGACTTTCTGCGAAGTTTCATGCCAGGTGCGAAGTTGCAGCAGAGCTGAGTTGGACGCCAACCGGAATGGGCTTTGATCAACGTCACTCCCGGATGACTTCAATCGCTGCGAGGGTTGCAAGCTCTTCGGAATCTTGAGGTTTGAGCTCAACGATCAGCGAGTCTTCGACTGGGATATGGTTGTATTCGCGAATCGTAGCCGATCGATTCGCGGTGAAGTCGATCCCTTTTTCGACCGCTTCTCCCTGAAGACTCAGATCGAACGGTTTTCCTGGATGAGACTCGAGCGGGGCGTAATAAATTTTGACGGTGTATTCTGCGGCGTCGTCACCATCGCCCAGGAGTGGAATCTCGATTCGCTTCAGTCCGCTAGCGCCCGAAGTGTAAAGCCAAGGCGTCTTGGTTGCCCCGAGATCGATCGCCTCCGCATTCTTGCTGTACCAGCCGCCACCTTGCTGCAGTTGATGCTTGAGGTCAAAAACAAACTCTAGTCGGCCCCTCGCGCTTGGCCGCGGATAGCCAAACCACTCCAGGCCTGACTCATCTTTTCGATCGCCCGGCGCGCCGAAGTTGATACCCATTCGTTTGACTGGCGTGGTTGGCCCAACAGCGCTGAAGATTCCCCAAGACTTATTCTCAGTCTTTGGCTCCATCACGACGGTGGATGCGATTGAGAATTGGCAGACGCAACCAGCACTTGCCTCGGGAATCATGACCAGGCCATTTCCCGGTATTGCATTGATCCAACAGCCCAAGCGTTGGCCTGAGAAGTGCCGTGTCCCGCTGTCGTGGTAAAGGTCGTAGTACCCGATAAATCCCGAACGAAAGAACATCATGTTCGGGGTCGCAGTGATGACGCCGCAGTGATGACCTGGACGACTGAACCGCCATTGAGTGTCTTCGCCCGTCAGCGGATGAGGCCGAGTCTTGGCTTCACCCGTGTGCAGGTCGAACGCCCACGGTTCCGCGAATACCTCATTGCCAATGACGGCTGGGCGATTCATGTAGTTTGCATTCTTTGCCCACAATTCGCTCCCGTTCGCTGCATCAAGCACGACCAATTTTCGCTGGTCGAATTCACCCGAGAGGAACTGTTTCCAATAGTGCCCGTTGGCGTTTGCCCCACATAGAACGACATGCCCATCGGCGTACATCAGCGTCAGGCTGCCACCGCCCGCGCTGACGTTGGTGGTATCGGTAACATTGACGGGCTCTGACCATAGCTTTTCACCGGTGCGTCGATCGATGGCAACTGCGAGACGGAGGTCGAGCTTCTTCATCTCTTCCTCTGCTTTCTTCGCTGCCTCGCCCGTCAGTTTGTTTAGTTCGCCTTTGTCTTGCAGGTAGAGTTGCTGACGCTCTTCCGGACTGATCGAGGAATCGATGAAATAGACGTGTTCCGGGCCAACTGCGATTGTCGTATGAAGAATGTTGTCTCCCCGATAGGTCCACATTCGTTCGCCTGTTTCGACATCCACGGCGAAGATGGCGTCGGTTTGGCTTTTGACCGTAAGCCCTCGACGACGCATTCGCGCTTCGAGTTCCTCTCGAATGGTGCTTGTTCCAAACAGCTGGCCCTTGTCGTACGCCAGGTAGGCCCAGGCTCGCTCCACGCCGTCACTCGATTCCGGTGTGGTGTACTCCGCAACGACTTTTCCGGTCTGGGCCTCGATGGCTGCACACGTGTTGTTCACCGCGGCATAAAGATGATCGTCGCTGGCCGCCAGATTGTGTGTTTCGCGATTGTTGAAAACACCCGTGCGAATTGCCCCGGGATTCGCGTACTCCCAAAGAAAGGAGCCGTTGTAAGCGTCATAGGCCATGATTTTGTCTGTGCCCTGAATGAACATTCGCCCATTCGTGGAGAGGGGCGCGCCGGCGGCTTCATGTCGGTTGAGCATGGCGCTCGGTCCCGGGTCTCCGTACCACAGAACTCCCAGTCCATCGCGGATTCGGTGGTCGTCGGTGTAGGAAGTATTGGCAACGTTTCCGTATTGGTGGGACCAATCTCCGGCGCCGGGGAGCTTCCCGCGTTTCAGGTGATGCCATGGCGAAGCGTTGACCAGTTCGCCTTCATCCTGATGGAAAAGCTCGGTTAGCCAGCTGACGATTGCGTCATTCCCGTCGGGAGAGATGTTGGTGCCGCCGAGTATTGCCACCCCGCCACATGGTTTTAGGAATCGCGATACCTCATCCGGCGCACAAGGAAGCTGTCCCGTCTGCATCAGGGAGTCCGAGACGATCAGATTCGCGAAGTAGTTACTGAACGGAATATGATCCAGCGGTGCTTCGACGATCGTGATCCGCGTGCCGTGTAGACCGGCTCGTTCGAGCTTCGCTCGTGAAGCTGACGCTTTTTCGGAGTCCGGTTCAACTCCGATGATGGTCAAGTCGCTTTGTTGCGCTAGTTCGTAAGCGAGTTGCCCTTGCTCGCTTCCAATGACAAGGCAATACCCGTTTGTCTGGCCGCTTCGTTCCAGGATCGCAGAGGCCGCATCGGCGTACTCTTGCGCCCTCGCATCCTTCGCATATGGTCTCTCGAACGCTTTTGGCCAACTTTTTGCCTCGTTCGGTTTGACGTTTACCGACGAGTCGGCAAAGGCATAGATTTGTCCCTCGTCCGTGCTGACGGTCATGATTCCTTCATCGACTGCCAATCCGCGAACGTTTCCCTTCACGTCTCGTTCCCAAAGTTTCTCGCCTGTCTTTCGGTCCAACGCAATCAGCTGATTCAGGCCGCCGGCGATCACGAGGTTGCTTGTGGCAATCAACACGTCGTCGAAATCGCTTGGGTATTCCCAGAGGATCCCGATTTCCGCGAACTCCTTCATCTTCTGTTTCGCTTCCGCAAGTTTGGCCGGTT
>JBPCVD010000608.1:0-3267 GCA_051010815.1 Rubripirellula sp. | reverse complement strand
CGCTTGCTTGCCAACTGCGGCAACAATCGATCATCATCTAGGCTCCCACACGTGATCGCACCTTCGGAGACTCTCGATGCTTCTGCCCTCCCGCCGTTCGTCTTCTTTCTGGATTCTGGTAGCCATGACCCTCTTGATCGACGCACCTGTTACCAAAGTTTCGGCCGCGGAGACGCTGGATGTTTGGATCGGGACGAGTCGCGGAAAACCAAGCAAGGGGATCTACCACTGCACACTTGACACCAGCAACGGCAAATTGTCGGATCCCACGCTGGCGGCAGAGATCAGTGGCCCTGGCTTTCTTGCGATGCACCCCGAGGGTCATCATCTATATGCGGTCGGCACGCTTGATGGAAAACCTTCCGTAGTCGCTTACAAGATCCTCGACAGCGGCAAGACACCCAAACTCGAACTCGACAACGCTCTCGAGATCGGCGACGGTGGCGCGGCTCATGTTGCCGTCGACCCAACGGGACACACTCTGCTGACCGCGCAGTACGGCGGAGGTTCGGTAGCCGCCTTCGCGATCAACAGTGACGGTTCGCTCAAAGAACGGACCCAGTTGATCAAACACGAAGGTGGATCGGGTGTCGTTCAGAAACGGCAAGATTCCTCGCACGCGCATTGGGTCGGCTTTTCACCCGACAATCGCTTCGCGTTCGTGCCTGACCTGGGGCTCGACAAGGTCATGATTTACCAACTCGACGCGGACAATGCCAAGTTGACGTCCAATGGCTTTGGCAAAGTTCCCGCCGGTGGTGGACCTCGCCACATGAAGTTTCATCCCAACGGACGCTGGATTTACGTGCTGAACGAATTGGCCTTGAGCGTGACGGTGTTCGATTACGATGCAGAAACGGGAAAGATGAAACCCAAACAAACAATTCCGACGGTCGCCAAAACGCTTTTGGCTAAAGAGCAATTCAAAAGTGCATCGGAAATCCGCGTCCACCCGAGTGGTCGGTTTGTTTACTCTGCCAATCGAGGCCACGACACCATCACCGCCTACCGGGTCAATCAGGACACGGGTGAACTTTCGGTGATCGAGGTCGAAAACGTCCGTGGCGCCACGCCGCGCAACTTCAATCTCGACCCATCCGGTCAATGGTTGTTGGCGGCGGGACAGGACTCTCACACGCTTGCATCATTCGCCGTCGATCAAGAGACAGGCGAGCTTCAATACAATCGAAGCAATGTCACTGCCCCGTCAGCCATTTGCGTGTTGTTTGAACACGAGTGACCATCAAGCCTGCGGGCGATCGGAGCGTGACGTCGAACGGAGGCGAGTGTCTTTGAAGCACTTGCCCCCAAGACCTTGACGCGACGACTGGATTGCGGCAGCGATTGGACTGCAGCGGTGCGGCCGCGACTGAAGTGCAGCCTCTACTGTGGAGCGACGGTCAGCTGATTGTCGATTTCACGGACGCCCGGTTCCAATTGCATCAACAGCTCGCTCATTCGCCGATGCCGTTCGCTTCCCACTTGGCCTGTAAGGACGGCCCGACGACCTTCCATGCGAACCCCGACGCCTCTTAGCTCCGGTCGAGTGGCGAGATTTTGGAATCGACGGGTCGCTGACCGCTGAACAATCGCTGGCGTTCTCGGCGAGACTTCCACGGCCGAACGCAATCGAGTTCGGATCACAGGCTGAGTCGACTGTGTGTTGCCGGTATTGAAGCCGCCAAACAGCCCTCCGAGCCCTCCGAGTCCACCAAGTCCGCCGCCACCACCGAAGCCACCAAATCCGCCGAGGCCACCGGCGCCACCGTTGGCGGCGCTGAGATCACTGAATCCCGTTCCCGTGCTGCCGGTGGATCCGATCGTGTCGCCGCGATCGACGGCGGAAAACGCTTCCTCAGGATCTAACGTCCCGATCCCGGTTTCGCCTTCGGCAGCATTGCCTGTCTGGCCACCCGTGCCTCCGCCGGTATCACCGTTTTGCTGAGCCGACGCGGTGACGACCATCGAAAGTGCAAGCAGCATTGCAGCTGGGAGCTGAAGTCGGGACATGAACCAAGTCCTTGCGAGATACAGAGTGATACGGATAGCAAGCCAGCGGCCCGCCAATTACTTTAACGGATCTTTTGCCGATTCGTTTCGGTTTAACGTTCAGAGAATTCCTAACGAATGCCCAAGACGGGACCGGTTTTGTCGAATAAAACGGAGATCTAAGGAATTTGAAATCACTCAACATTGGGCCCCCCATGATTTGCCACGGCTTGCGACTCCCACTACACCTGATCGTTTTGTCTTGCGTGGGCTTTGGCATGACCCCTCAATCGCGAGGGGAAGACTCAGAAGTTCCGGGTGCACCGCGTCTGCTTCCAAAAGACACTTTGGCCTACATCCGCATTGATGATGTGGACGACTTGCGCGAGGGAGTGGCCGATTCCTCGATGGGCAAAATGCTCAGCGATCCGCAGCTCAAACCGTTTGCGAGCGACATCTATCGAACCATGGCGGAGCTTTTTGAGCAGTTCGGCTCCGCAGCCGGTATCTCCCTGGACGAGTTGCTTGCCATCCCGAGCGGCCAAGTTGCGGCCGCCGCGATGCCGGCGAATCTTTCCGATGGTGACGAGACCAACCTCCGCGATGACGCCGAGGACGATGACTCACCCGATGCCATTCGCCGTCGAATCGAGCAGAAGCGACGTCAACAGAATGCGATCGCTGGTCTTTTCATCGTCGATGCGGGCGACAATGTCGATGACCTGCTTGGCTTGGTCGACAAGCTTGAGAGTCGCGTGATTGAGAGCGGGTACGTCCGACGCACCACCAAAATCGACGGGACAAACATGGTCCGGCTTCTGCCACCGCGACAAGGAAGACCGGAAATCGAGTACTTCGAACGTGATGACACGGTGATTTTTGGCATTGGGCACAAAACGGCATCCAAAGCTTTGGAGCAATGGACAGGAAAGAGCGAAGAAGACTCGCTAGCAGATCGTGCCGACTTCACTTCGGTGATGTCGCGCTGTGTCGGGGCCGAGGACACGCGTCCGCAAATCACCTTCTTCGTGGATCCCTATCACTTCGTTGAACGATTGGTGAAACGAGGCGGAGCTGCCGCATTTGTTTGGCCAATCATCGAGGAACTTGGCATCGGCAAAATCCGAGGCATGGGTGGCAGCGCGTTTCGTGGTGGAGAGGTCTTCGAGGACATCACACACTTTCACGTCCTAATCGATCCCCCTCGCGACGGCTTCTTTGGTGTCCTGCGCCCTACTACGGGCGATAGTACGCCACCGAAATGGGTGCCTGCCGACG